>CALMFQ010000577.1 GCA_937863215.1 uncultured Pseudomonadota bacterium | reverse complement strand
TATCTTCCTCGGTCTAGCGGGGACTGGGGAGATGGGTTGGCGAGACGCTTACGTTTCGTCACCCCAGTGGATTTCGCCGCCTTCCGCTCTGGCGCGTTGCTCAATGGACGGATACGCTTCATCCAGCCACCTTTGCACCGCCTCGGGGCGTTGTTCATAGGCTTTCTTGATCGGCTTCTGCGGGGTGAACCCCCAACGCTTGAGTAGCTTGCCCACCGTGCGCACGCTGAATTCGACACCATAGTCGCGTCGAATCAGTTCGGCGACAGCGGCACGGCTCCACAGATAAAAATCCATCTTCAACTGTTCGGGCCGCTTGTCGCAAAGGGTCGCGCGGATGGTCTGCTCCTGCTCGGCGGTGAGACGTCGCCCCTCGCCAGGCGACCGACCTCGCGCAGCAGGTTTGATGGCTGACCAGCCCCCGGCCTCGAACAGGTCGACGGTTCGGCGTACCGTCGGGTAGCTGAGCCCCGACATCTCGACGATCTGCATGATGCCGATGCCGCGCTTGTGCAGTCGCACCACCTGTTTGCGGCGTTCATGCAGGCGTTCCAGGGATTGGTTACGAGCGTCTTCTTTATCCATGACGAACAGACCGGCTCTGGCCCGGAAAGTTCAAACTTCATGAGGCCGGATCAATAGTGTTTGGTCTTGCCCCAGTTGGCCAGCAGATCGGCGAACTGGGCGGCTGGCAGGGGTTTGCCGAACAGGTAGCCCTGGCCCTGGTCGCAGCCGTGGTTGCGCAGGAAATCCAGTTGCGGGTCGGTTTCGATGCCCTCGGCGACGGTTTTCAGCTGCAGGCTGCGCGCCAGGCTGATTATTGCGGTAGAGATTGCGGCATCGTCCGGGTCTTCGTGGATGTCGCGGATGAACGAGCGGTCGATTTTCAGCTTGCCGACCGGGAAACGCTTGAGATAACTCAGGCTGGAATAGCCGGTGCCGAAGTCGTCGATTGCCATTTCCAGCCCCATGTCGCGCAGCTGTTTCATGGTGTCGAGCACGCTGTCGGCGTCGCTCATGATCGCGCTTTCGGTGACTTCGAGTTCGAGGAATTGCGGATCGAGGCCGGAGCGTTGCAAGGCTTCGCCGATGTTTTCCTGCAGGCATTTCTGGTGGAACTGCAATGCCGACAGGTTGACCGCCATCACAATCGGGTCGAAGCCCTGTTTCTGCCATTCGCGATTCTGGCGGCAGGCTTCCTGCAGCACCCATTCGCCGATTGGCAGGATCAGCTTGCTTTCTTCTGCCACCGGGATGAACTTCAGCGGCGGCACCATGCCCAGCTCCGGGTGAATCCAGCGGATCAGCGCTTCGCAGCCGATGATCTTGCCGCTGCCGAGGTCGATCTGCGGCTGGTAGTGCATCTGGAATTCGCCTTTTTCCAGCGCCTTGCGCAAGCGGCCTTCCAGCGCCAGCCGTTCCGAGGCGCGGGTGTTCATTTCCTGGGTGAAGAATTTGAAGGTGCGGCCGCCGCTTTCCTTGGCATCGTACAGCGCTGCGTCGGCGTTGCGCAGCAGTGTTTCCGGTGCGGTGCCGTCGCTCGGATACAGGCTGATGCCGACGCTGGGCGCGATCACCAGTTCTTCGTTGCCGATGTGATAGGGGCGGGCGATGTTGGCAATCAGCTTTTCGGCGATCATCGCCACGTCGCGTGTCGAGCTGATTTCCGGCAGCAGCACCACGAATTCGTCGGCGCCGAGCCGGCTGACGGTATCGCTGCCGCGCATGCCCTGCTGCAGCCGTTCGGCGACTTCGCGCAGCAGCGAATCGCCGACGGTGTGGCCGAGTGAGTTGTTGATCTGTTTGAAACGATCCAGATTGATCGACATCAGTGCCAGTTGCCGGTCGTAGCGCGCCGCAACGGCGATGCCCTGGCGCAGGCGGTCGAACAGCAGTACGCGGTTGGGCAGGCCGGTGAGCTGGTCCTGCTGCGCCAGCTTGCGCACTGCGTGTTCGTGGGCGCGGCGCTCCGACAGATCGTGCAGGTTGACGACGCAGAACGGCTTGTTGTCGAGATAGATCAGCGATGCGGCCATATCGACTTCGATCAGGCCGCCGTCGGGGCGGCGATAGCAGCTCTGCTCCAGGCGCAGCTGGCCCTCCGACAGGATGTGCTGCACATTGGCCTGCAGTACTTCCGGCGCAACATCGACCAGTTCCGCCAGGGTTTGCGGCAGATCGGCGTCGTTGCCGACCCCCAGCAGTTGTTTGAAGCGGATGTTGAAGTCGCACAGACGCAGGGTTTCCGGATCGAACACGCAGATCGCGTCCGACGATTGCTGCATCTGCGTATGGAACAGTGCCTCGGCCGCCTTGCGGCCCCGTGTCGGGGCTTCGCCCTGGCGGTGCCAGAACAGCGCAATCGCCTGCGGCTTGCCCTGGCTGTTGTGCAGCTGCTGGCCGCGCAATTCGAATTGGTTGCTTGTGCCGCTACGATCGTTGACTTCGATGTGGATGCTGGCCTGCCGGCCGGTCTGGACTTCGGCCAGCAGGTGCTGCAGCGCATCGGTGCCGATCTGCAGTGCCAGGTTGCCGTGCTGCGGCTGCGTATGGTTGAACCCGAACAGCGCCATGTGGCCGGCGCTCTGCGCCAGATAGCAGCCGTTGGCATCGACAATCGCGGCAATATCGGACGCCTGCTCCAGCAGGCGCATCAATTCCTGCAAATCCTGATCGATACGCAGTTCGGTCAAATGGGGGGTGATTGTGTGTATCAACATCAACATGCTTTCAGCGGCTGGCCGTCCGGTTTTTAGCGCCGGTTCAAAGCCTTGTCGCGCGGCCCCGATCGGGGCTCATGCGCTGCTCGCGACAGATTTTGAACCGGTTGCTGGTCTTTATGTTTCCGGTGCCGGTGGTTCCAGCCGTCATGAATTTAATTGCGGTTCTGGCATTTTAGTAAGCGCTTATATATTTTCCTAGTTTTTCCTGTGCAAGAAATGAATCGTGATGATATTCAATGACTTATGCCGCGCAACGGCGAGGCTTTACCCATGTTGCGGGCAGGGTCCGGCCTGGCTGCGGGCTGCGAGTAACGGGTTGACAATTCTTCATGCAATACAGTAAGTTGTAAGAAATGAATTTGGAGTCATGTTTTGGTTTATCGTCCTACAGCCAATACCGAAGCGCGCAAGGCGGATGTGCGTGGCCGTATCGTCAGTGCCGCACGCCAGTTGATTGCCGAACGCGGCTTCATGGAAACCACCGTGGCGCAGGTCGCCGATTTGGCCGGCATCGCCAATGGCACGGTGTATCGCTATTTCCCGTCCAAGGTCGATCTGTTCGCCGAAGTGTTCCGGCTGGTGAGCCAGCACGAAGTCGATGTGATGAGCGAGGTGGCGGCTACCGACGGCAGCGCCTGGGAGCGCATGCAGCAGGCGCTGCGGGTATTCGTGCTGCGCGCGATTCAGGCGCGCGGGCTGGCTTATGCGCTGATCGCCGAGCCGGTCGATCCGGCAGTCGATTTCGAGCGCCTGAAACTGCGCCAGGCCTACGCCGATGTAATGATCGACCTGCTGCAGCAGGGCATCGCCGCCGGAGAATTTGCGCCGCAGCCGGTGACGGTGACGGCGGCGTGTCTGGTAGGTGCGCTGGCCGAGGCGCTGGTCGGGCCGCTGGCGCCGGGCGACAAACTGGCCGACGACGAACAGGAAATCCTGCTCGATGGCATTTTGCAGTTCTGCATGCGTGCCATCGGCAGTCGCTACAACCACGAGGAGGCATGAGTCATGGAAAGCTGGCAAACCCACGAAGTCGATAATCAGCCTGCGCCGCTGCAGGATTACAACCTGTTCACCAGCGACAAGGTGCTGCAGGAAGCGGTGCAGCGCGAAGGCGCCGGCTGGGCGGCGGATGAGCTGCAGCGCGTTGGCGCCGAGCTGGGCACGGCGCGGGCATTCGATCTGGGGCGGTTGGCGAATCAGTTTACGCCGCAGCTGCGTGGTTTCGATGCGCGCGGCAATCGCGTCGATCAGATCGAATTCCATCCGGCCTGGCATGAGATTCTGACCGGTGTGATGCGCCGTGGCCTGCACAGCGCGCCGTGGGCCGATCCCAAACCGGGTGCCCACGTGGCGCGCGCCGCCGCCTATCTGATGCAGGGCCAGACCGAGGCCGGTTCGTTGTGCCCGACCACCATGACTTACGGCGCGATTCCGGCGCTGCAGAAAGGCGAGCAGCGTATCCGCGATTGGCTGCCGACGCTGTATTCGCGTGAACACGATGCGCGCGATCTGCCGTTTGCGCAGAAAAAGGGCGGCATGATCGGCATGGGCATGACCGAGAAGCAGGGCGGCTCGGACGTGCGCAGCAACACCACCCTGGCGCGGCCGATCGGCAATAACGAATATCTGGTTACCGGCCACAAGTGGTTTTTTTCGGCGCCGATGTGCGATGCGCATCTGGTGCTGGCGCAAACGCCGAACGGCCTGTCGTGCATTTTCATGCCGCGCTGGCGCCCGGATGGCAGCAAGAATCCGCTGCAGATCCAGCGCCTGAAAGACAAGCTTGGCAATCGCTCCAATTCGTCGAGCGAAATCGAATTCCGCGATGCCTGGGGCATCCTGCTCGGCGAAGAGGGCAGGGGCGTGCCGACCATCCTCGAAATGGCCACCTACACCCGCCTCGATTGCTGTCTCGGCACCAGCGGCGGCATGCG
>CALMFQ010000576.1 GCA_937863215.1 uncultured Pseudomonadota bacterium | reverse complement strand
ACCGAGACCCTGGTGCGGCTGCAGGATCCTGGCAGCGGCGGCGGTCGGCAGCGCAGTCAGCTACAGGAAATCCGCAAGAAACTGCGCAGCACCGCGCCGGAACTGGCGTCGCTGGTCAGCGTCTCGTCATTGCCGCCGGCCGAAATCCAGCAAAAAGTCGCTGCGAAAGAAACACTGATCGAATACTTCCAGCAAGGCGGCGATTTTTATGCCTTCGTGGTCAAGCGCAGTGGAATCGTTGCGCGCAAGCTCGATGCGAACGGGCTGGAGGAGCTGGTACGGAATTTCCGCAAGGCGATCGAAGAACAGTCCGCCGATGCGACCGGGCTCAGCCAAACCCTGTATGACCGGCTGCTGCGCCCGCTGGAAAAGGACATCAGCGGCGACGAGCTGACGCTGGTGCCGCACAGCGCCCTGCACTACCTGCCGTTCGTGGCGCTGCACGATGGCAGGCATTACGTAGTGGAAAAATTCAACGCGCGGATTCTGCCCAGCGCCAGCGTGCTCAAATACCTGCGCCCGGCCGGCAGCCAGAACGGCGGGCGGATGCTGATTTTCGGCAACCCCGATCTGGGCGACGCCAAGCTCGATCTGCCCGATGCGCAGCGCGAAGCCCAGGCAATCGCACGCCAGGCAGGCAATGCGACCCTGCTGTTGCGGCGCCAGGCATCGGAAAGCGCATTCCGCAAACTGGCACCGCAATACCCGCTGATCCATATCGCCTCGCATGGCCAGTTTGCCAGCGAAGCACCGCTGAAATCGGCGCTGCTGCTGTCGCCCGAAGGCGGCAGCGACGGCAGGCTGAGCGTAGACAAGTTGTATTCGTTGAAGCTGAACGCCGACCTGATCACGCTCAGCGCCTGCGAAACCGGTCTGGGCAAGGTCAACAGCGGCGACGATGTCATTGGCCTGAATCGCGGCTTTCTCTACGCCGGCGCCAGCAGCATTGTTTCCAGCCTGTGGGAAGTGGACGACGAAGCGACATCGATGCTGATGATGAGCTTCTACCAGCAATTGCGTCAGCACGGCAAACGCGAAGCACTGCGGCTGGCGCAGCGGGAAACGCTGGCCAGGTTTCCGCACCCCTACTTCTGGTCGGCTTTTTACCTGACCGGCAATGCCAACTAGCCAGCAACGCCAGCGCTGGCTGGCCCTGCTGCTGCTCGCCGCCAGCCTGGTGCTGAGCGAGGCGGCACAACGCCAGGCGTGGCTGGCACGCATCGAAACCGCCTGGTACGACCTGTGGCACCGGGTCAACGGCGTACGTCAGCCGCCACACCAGGTTGCAGTGGTCAGCATCGACCAGCGCGCACTGACAACGTTTGCCGACGACCCGCTGGTATTCTGGACGCCGCACATCGCGCGTGCCAGCGAAGTGCTGCAACAAGCCGGCGCCACCGTGGTCGGGCTCGATCTACTGTTTGCGATCAGCCCGGAAAGCTGGCTGGAAAAACTGCAACTGGCCGGCAGCGATATCAGCCGGCGCTACGACGCAGCATTCCGCGCCCAGATCAACGGCGGCCGCCTGATTCAGGCCGGGTCGCGCATCCCGGCCGCCGACGGTGGCAACGACTACTATCTGCTGCCGGATCGCGAATACCTGCTGTCGGTGCCGGATTTCGATTTTGCCGGGCATATCGGCCTGGCCGATCTGGAAAACGACGCCGACGGCAGCATCCGCAATTTCCGCCTGGCGCCGGTGTTGCACTTGACTGGCGAACTGCAAC
>CALMFQ010000575.1 GCA_937863215.1 uncultured Pseudomonadota bacterium | reverse complement strand
CATTACCGCCGGACAGTTGTTCAATACCACCGATACACAACGACGCCATTTACTGCGGGCTTATTCTTCGGGTGAATGGCGCCCAGCGGCGGCATGGACTCTCAATGCCGGAGGTCTGATCGAAAAGGAGTCGCTCAGCGGCAGCCATTTTGCCCCACGCGTAGTGGTGAACTGGAAGCCGGACACAGTACATACATTACGGCTGGGCTATTCGGAGGCGTTTCGCACGCCAAGTCTGTTTGAGCAGCGCTCCGACTGGCGCTTTGTCTACCAGGGACAAACCATTGATGTGCGCTATCTGTCACGGGGGGGGCTGAAGCCGGAGTGGGTGCGGGCGCTGGAACTGTCGTATCTGGGGGACTGGCGTAATACCGGCCTAACGCTTGATTCGCGCTTGTTCCATGAGCGGATTAGCGATCTGATTGCCCAACAACGTTATCAGTTGCCGGAAGGCACTGAATTACGTCCGGAGGATGGGGTATTCGATCTGCGCAATGAAGGTGATGCCAGCCTGACAGGACTAGAGTCCCAGTTGCGGTTTCGTCCGAATGCCAGCCAGACATTGGTATTAGGGCAATACATGGCACGCCGCTCGGCATCGGCGCGCTACATTGCCGAATCGCTGCCGCGCTACGGTGCGCATGTACTTGCCAGCCAGCAGTTTGCTGGCCAACGCAGTATCAGTCTGGCGTATTACCGCACTGCGCCGATTCGCTGGATTGGCGAAACCACCACCGTTGCGGGCCAGCGTCGCCTGGACATGCGGCTGGAGCAAGGTTTTGCCTTAGGCAGAAGTCGCGGCAGTGTAGCGCTGACGGGGCAGGCGCTGAATGGGGCGCAAACAGAATTCCGCAGCAATCAGCTATTGCCACGCCGCGCCTGGCTGACGCTGGATCTGGAATATTGAGCACGACTATGAGGCTGTTGCGTCTGTTGCTCTTGCTGATCACGCTGGCGCTGTTACCCGCCAGCACGCTGGCGGGCACGGTGGCGATTCTGCTGGGCGGCAGTGGTAGTGGTTATGCCGAAGTCAGCGATGCGATTCAGGCGGAGTTACGCAAACAGCCCAATACCCGGGTATTAATCGGTAATGCCGGGGCACAGCCGCTGGATGAATTGTCGCTGGGCAATTCGCAATTGCTGATTGCGGTTGGTGCCAAGGCGGCCCAGCAGGCCTTGCGGCAAGCGGATAACCGGACACAGATTCTCTGTGTGCTGTTACCGCGCAGCACGTTCGATACGCTGCTAGGTCAGCAACGACTAGTGGATAACAAGCGGATTTCAGCGATTTATCTGGATCAGCCATTGGCGCGCCAGATTGAACTGATCCGCCAGGCTTTGCCACGCCATACCCGCATCAGTGCAGTATTCGGTCCAGGCTCGGCGGTAGAACTGGAACGCACGCGCACACTGCTGGAAAGCCGCAATCTGAAGCTGGTAAGTGAATCGTTGCAAGGCGATAGCGAGCTATTTTCGGCGCTGCAACGGGTAATGAGTGGCTCGGATGTATTTCTGGCACTGCCGGATGCGCAAGTGATCAATCCGGATACAGTGCAGAATCTATTACTGACTTCATTTCGTTTCCGTATTCCGGTCGTGGGCTACTCTGCTTCGTCGGTGCGTGCCGGTGCGACGCTCGCGCTGTTTTCCTCGCCGCAGCAAATCGGCCAGCAGGCGGGCGAGGTGGCTCGACAGTTGCTGCGCAGTGGTATTTTGCCTGCGCCGCAGTATCCACGTTATTTCTCGGTGCAGACCAATCGGCATATGGCCAATTCGCTGAATCTGGGAATTGATGACGATGCCAGCCTGAAAGAACGCCTACAGCGGCAGGAACGCGACGGATGAAACTACCAGGTTCACTGCAATCTCGCCTGATGGCAGCATCATTACTGCCAGTCAGCCTGCTGGCGCTGCTGGTTGGGTTGTATATGATCACGCAGTATCGGGGCATGCTGGCCGACAATCTGCAACAACGTGGCCAGTTGCTGGCACGTCAGCTGGCCGTTGCTGCGGATTATGGAGTGTTTTCTGGCAACACTGCCACGCTACAGGCGTTGGCGCATTCCGTAGATCAGGAACAATCCGTTGCAGGGGTACTGATTAGCAACCGCGAGGGCTTGCCACTGGCCCAGAGCGGCCAACACACACTGAAAGCCGCGAGTCTCGCCGCATTGCTGGCCGGCCAGGTGCAGGCCAATCCGGAGGGACTGCAGTTATTTGCCATACCCGTGCGCAGCCCACGAATCAACATCGATGATTTCGACCAGCCACACACCAGCCCGGATAGTCTCCAACCCATGCCTGCTACCGGCTTGGCTGTAGTAATCATGTCGACAGAGGAGGTAGCACAAGGCACGCTACGCTTCGCTTTTGCAGTCGGCTCAACCATGCTACTGATCCTGGCAGGAGCATGGTGGCTGTCTCGTACCATGAGCGAGCGGGTTTCCCGCCCGATTCTGGATATTGCCGACGCGGTGAAGCGGATTGGCCGCGGAGCTGAAGGTGTACGAATCCCACATTATCCACTGGATACACTGCAGACACTGGGCAATGGCGTCAATCAGAT
>CALMFQ010000574.1 GCA_937863215.1 uncultured Pseudomonadota bacterium | reverse complement strand
GTATAATCAATCAGATCACCAACATTAAAGTCAGCGTGTGAATCCTTCCATGCCGTACGTCCCTCATCGGTCTCTTCAATCCAGCGCGTAACCGCCACCTGGATACGCTGCAAAGCCTCCGGGACAGATAGACGTTTTTCCCGTGATAAAAATCTCACGACCGCGACAGTACCGGGCTCCCAGCTACGCGTGACGACAATCAGATTCGCAATCAGATTCGCAGTCACGCGTCGCCTCCCAACTTGTCCAAAGCCGCTCCGCTTATCTCGTGCGCATCGTTGGCCTGATTCTCGACTGACAGCGGATTTGAATCATTCGGGTCATACAGCGCGTGAATTTCCTCCAGCGCCTCGGTAGCAACCGAGAGGCGCTCGCGCAGGTGTGCATTTTCCTTCTCGCAACATTCGGCTTTGTACCCATCGGCGAAATGTTGCGATAGCATCTGGTCGTCTCCACGCGGACATCCCGGAAATCCATACCGGCATTCGGCTTGGCGGTCAGCCGGCAGCCCACAGTACGTGCAAGGCAGGGCAGAATTACCCAGCAGACCGCGCAGCTTTTCGTTCTCCCGTTCCAGCTCCCGACGCTTTTCAAGATCCCGCGCTGATGCGGCCAGGTGCGAGGCACTGAAGTCCCGCAACCGTTCATTCAGCTCCTTCGTGATGTCCTCACACTTGCGCTGCCACATTTTTGCCAAACCTTGGGCAGCATCCGGATCGCGTTTCAGATCGGCAATCGCATCGGGCTGACCGCCTGTCTGCCCTTCCTCAAGAATCTTACCAGCCAGCAGGCGCAATTGGGGTCCGAAAGGGTGATCGGGTTCTTCCGTTCCATCCCATCCGTGTTGGAGCTCGGCCAACAGCCAGTCGATTGTCGCGATCGCATTCATCCAACCTCTTTCGGCCAAACCGGCGCAGGCGGCGATGAAGAGCGCGTTGGATATATTCGGTTTTCCTTCTCCGTCTACACACTCCGTACTGCACACACGCTTTGTCTCTCGTGCCTCGAATGAGCCATTTACCGCCGCATGAACGCTCATACCATGGATACCCCACTTTCCTGGCGTCCGCTTTGCAGCAATATCCAGAAGCCCGGCATACCAAGCACGTGCCTCAAGCAATTTGTCGATCAGATTCATGGGATGAATTTCCAGGCTTGGCTCTTCAGTTCCCACCCCATGTAGCGGGCACACATGTCCGGGAAGGCTGAACCGAGCGTGTAGGCCATACTGGCCAGCTTCTCGGCTTCCTCCATGTAGGCTTTCAAGTCATTGAGGAAGGTCGGGGACGTGCCCGACTCCTCTTCGATGTCTGTTTTGAGGCGCTGGATCAGCGCGGCGAATTCTTTGTCGTCCATGGTGTTGGGATTAGGTTGTGAATTTTTCGGGATGCCAGGTTCGGTACAGGGCTTCGAGGGTCATGAGTTTTTGGATGCTTTGCTTTTTCGGACTGCGGCGCGGGCTTGTCGCTTGTCCTTGATGCCGAAACCATTTCGCCCAAGAGCTCTTTCGATTTCACGAAATGGTATGTGTCCGCGAAAATCCATGTTGTCGTTCGTAACAGCATAGAGCAAATCACGGGACACGCGCTCCTGACGGGTCAGTTTCTTGGAAGTGGGAATTATCATACATCATTCAGCGTTTCCACTCCGGATCCACGTGCTTCCGCGAACCGGGCGATGAGCTGCCAGTCACGCTCCGGAACAAATTCGACCTCCTGAATCCACGCATGCGTCAGATCCGCCGGTTCGCCGGCGTTGCCCAGATGCGCCCATTCGTCCCGCTCTTTGTCATCTGCGCGTTCTTGGTCCTCCTCGGATACCAACAGGGCATCGCCCAATCCAGCATCAACCAATTCGTCGAATGCATCCTGCTCGCAGCCAGCCCACACGGCACCGATGGGGCCGAACTCGTGCCCGATCACGAACAACCGAACCTTGTGGATATTGGTCCGGTCATGCGGTAGCCGCACATCATTGGTCAGAATACGCTCCGGGGGGAGCTCGACGATAGCGGCGGGGCGGCAATTGAATGGTCCGCCATTGACGGGCCGGAGATGTAGGGTGGTGTTCATCGTAGGATGCTGAGGCGTTGAAATTCGTCCTTGCCCCAAAGGCGAGGTTCGAGGAAGACGACTAGCGTTTCCATGATCTGGTGCCAGTACGCAACTTCCTTCTCCACTTCGGAAAAGAAATGCAGGATGTCGGATCGGTAATATCCGCCCGTATCGTGACCGAACAGCGCAGGCGGGCGGTACAGCACACCCCACCGAGTCATCGAATATTTGACTCCGATTTCGTTCAGCTTATCACAGGCATCCAACGACTGCCGGATATTCTGAATCAGACCATAGGTGCCGCCCGGCTGAATTTGCAGGCCGGCGTCAATTTGTTGTTTGGAAAAGGGCATGGACTTTCCTTGGGTGATTAAATTACATCGCGAAATAAAAAGCAGCGCCGCGCCCTATTGGGCAGGTACCACAGACACATTTCCGTATGCCACGGTCAGGTCATCAACGGAACTACTTTCGATCCAGACTTCAATGTATTCGCTCGTGGCCAGTTCTACATTGGATACAAGCGAAACACTGGTTTTGGTCGTAGCGTCTCCCGACATCGTAACCAGCGTTGAAGCGCCCGTAATAGTACTACCACCTTTAGCCAACCAAATGGTAGCCGTAGTCGCTGTAGTATGCGCCGACTTGACCAATGCACCGTCGAATGTGACCTGAAATTTCTGTGTCAGTTTACCATCGTACGTCAGACGATTTGATGCAGTATGCGTAAAGCCGTCCACATTTCCTGCTGTCGTGGTACCAGAAGCTTTAGCCGGGGTAGCGGTGCCCAGCGACGTGGATGCCGAAGATGAGAAGTAGTAGCTGCCGTAGGCTCCAACTCCTGTAGCTACGCTGTCAATGCTCCACAGCCCAATAGCCGTAGTGGGTAGCGCCACCCAATGTGTACTGTCCACGGCGTAGAGCGTCAAAGATGCGCCGATTGTAGTCGTCGACACGTTTCCGCCTGTTGTAGATACCAGGGTACCTTCCCGCAGTCGGATGTCATCTCCCGTATCCGCCGATATCCGCATACCATCAGCATCTACGCATATGAATGTGAAAACCAAACCGGCAGCCGCGGACGGTAGCGTTTCGTAGTTCAGGGCTGTAGCGCCAGAGTTGGTCAGCACGGTGCCCGATTCAGACGCCAGCAAAATATTTGGTGCGCCCACTCCAGCCGTATTGGCTTCTACGAGTGTTTGATGCAACAAAGCAGACAATGTCGTAGTCCCGGTGACGCCCAGAGTTGAGGACACAGACAAGGTGCCAGTTACGGTCGTATTTTCAGCCAGCGAAATAGCACCTGTGCCGGAGCTGCTGATGACAGTGGAACCCGTTCCCAATGCGGTGATACGGAGATTTTCATTCCCCGAGCCAGTGGCGTCCAGATCAACTCCGGCTCCGTTAGCCCGCCCGGTAATTTGAATACCAGTAATCTGATTCGAGACACTGTTGACCGTGGAAAATACCGGGTAGTTGGAGCCTTGACGCCCGGTGGCGAAACCCAGCGCAGCATTTGTCGTCTGAATCAGCGAAGAACTGGTCGTCATGGCCCCAGCTACGCTGAGCGTAGAAGCCAATGTTGTAGCGCCCGTGACGCCCAACGTGGTACCGACATTTACGGCACCGCCGACACCCAGGCCGCCCGAAGTAAGCACCAACGCGCCATTGTTGGACGCCGTTGAGGCCGTTGCGTTCGCCAACGTCGTGACGCCCGTGATGTTAAGACCAGCAAAGGTCGGACTGTCAGACGTCTTGATATCTTGTGCCGTATCGATCACGATAGCGGCGCTGTGCGCCCCCGATGCCGGCGAACTACCGGTGAATTTCAAATTGTTGCCAGCTGCCGCCGTGATGGTCATGATGTAGGCCCCGGTGGTTTTGGTAGCGATGTCGACCGATCCGTCCGGAATTACCGGTGTGGCCGGCACGGTATCGATGGCCGTGACCAAACCTTTGGCATTTACCGTCACGCGCGGAATAGCAGTCGCAGAACCAAACTGGCCGACCGAGGAATTGACGGTGGCGAGCGTAGTCGTGATGGCGCCGGTACCGGATCCGGACGCATCACCAGATAGCGTGATGGTCTGGTCGCCCGTATTGGTGCCGGAGGATGTGCCGGAGAACGTACCGGATTGGGTAGCCAATGTACCGAGCCCCAAGTAGGTCCGCATGTTGGCCACTGAGGTCTGACCGACCAGATCGCGACCATAAGAAGTGATGTCGGTCTGCGCCAGACCGCTGCCGTTCGTGTAGAACAACTTGTTGGCGTCTACGCCATCGAGAGCTATGCCGAAACCTCCGTAGGCAACCTCAAGCGGATGGGTAGGCGTCAGATAATTGGCAATGAAGGTATCGTCGGTCTTGAGCTTGTCGGCGGCGCTTCGATACAGCGTAGCATCGCCCCCAAACGTCATGGTGCCGGATACGGCCGCGGTAGGGAATGTCAGGTTGCCGACGACAATCAGAGCGTCATCGGTCTTGAGCGTATCAGCAGCGCTGCGGTACAGATTGGCATCCCCACCCAACGTGATGGCACCAGAGGCAGCCAGGGTGGACAGCGACGTCGCGCCGGTGACGGTCAGGGTGCCCGACAATGTCAGGTTCGTAAAAGTCGGTGAATTGGCTGCCGCCAACTGAAGAGCCGTACGGGCATCCGCAGGGCTCTTTGCCGTCCAATCAGATCCGTCCCCGACAATGAAATAATTGGCCGTGTGACTCAGCAGGGCCAGCTCATCGAGGTCAGCATCCCAAGCCTGAATGTTTGTCCCCGGAACCAAAGCCAGAGCCGTCCGGGTTGCCGCTGCCGCCCCAACTCCCGGGAATGTGATGCCGGTCGTATTGTTGATCGCCACCACGCCGCCAAAGGATGAACTACCGGCCCACGTATGCGTTCCCGTCCAATCGACATCCGAGCCTGGTAGGATCGGGTCCTGCCCGTTGGCCGTGATGGTGCCGGAAATGTCGAGATTACCCACCAGATGGAGCGTCGGCGCTACAGCCGCGGATCGGTAGAGCTTCACATCCGAACCCCACCAGATGCCGTCCGCTGCCGTCGTGGGTGTACCGTTGGGCAAAATATGGATGCGGGCCGCCGGACTGGACAACAGCCCTGCCGACAACGTCGTAGGTCCGAACGTCAGGGATTGGGCGCGGACTATATCCTGGGTATTTGCATCCAAATCAGACGTCAGCTTGCCCATCTGAATGGGCTGGCTGGTAGTTTGCGCAATAACGGTGACGGCACAGGCCAGCCACCCGAGGAGGATCAGCAGTTTGGTCTTCATGAGGAAAAATCAGAGATCGGTGCGGAGGCGCGCATCCCAGACAAGCTTGAAATTGGCTGAGTCTGTCGGCGCGTTGGTCGTGAAGGTAAAGCCCGTCCGACTTTTGGCCGTTACCATTCCGTGCAGCAGCGATACCGGGTTGTCCGCCACATTCTCGATCTGGCATTTGATGGCCAGATAGGTTCCGTTCGGGACATCGCCAATATCGAAAGCCGGCGAGAACGAAATGGCGTGAGCCTGCTGCCCATTCGACAGCGCCGTGACGCCCTCGCGGAACTTCGTCAGCACGTTCTGCCCGGTCCAGGCCGAACTGGCATCCACCGGTATGCGGACCCACTGGGTGCCATTATGCGCGAACAACCATGGGCTGCCGCCACTCGGCAGCGCCACCTGTCCAGCTTCCCCGGCAGTCGTAGGGGCCGCCGGGATCGAGGCTGCGTTGGGGAAATAGGTCCGCATGTCCCCCCAGTCAATCAGTTGGGTGCGGATATACGGCCCGTAGCGCAGCACCACCAGCTTGTCAGCATCGGCCAGCGCACCATCAACCGGCGGGGCTTCCGATATTTTCTGCCCCTGCGAGATGGCCTCGAAGACGGCCGTCAGCGAGCCGGCAATCCAGACCAGATCGTAATTGTTGGTGTCGGGAACCGAACTCAGAATGACCTGACAGGAACTGCCCGTCGGGGTATTGATGACCGTAGCCCGAATATCCATCACAGATGGATCTCCGGACGTATTCTGAACGACCGGGATGATGATCTCTGGTGGTGAACTGAATGGAGTGGTGAACGTGATCGTGTAGATCAGGTCCGTCATGTTGAGGTCGATCGCACCGTGCTGGTAGGCCATGGTGGGAACTGTGCCGCAAATATCCCACCATGGCAACCGGCCTACTGCTTCAGCGCACTTTATGTGCTCATGCTGGGGGTGGGGATAAAATGCGGCAGATCAAAATAACCGATCTGCTTCCCATCCAGCCAAACGGTATCGCCACTGATCAATAGGTCATTCGTATTGGCTTCCCCGTAGAGCGCCCCGTCGAGAGTATCACCTGGCCCCGTGGGACAATCTACATCTTCGTCGCCGCGCAGAATCAGCAGCGTATCGTAGTCCGGATCGTCTCGTCCACCTGGTATCGGTAGGTAGAGTTTCTGGTCGTGCGGACGGATCAGCTCAAGTTTCCACGGATCGAGCCGCTTCTGGTGCGGACCGTACCAGCAATCGAATGCAGGGTCCGGAAACATCTTTGCCACGATGTGGTCACCATTGAGGCATTCTGCCCTGGATGGGCCGATGAGTTCCAAACGGACACCCAGTAGGTCCGCCCCCGCCAGCCGCGCGAAATACCATTTGTTCGTTTGCGTGTTGAGCCACCATCCGGGACGGTCGGGACGCCCGAGGCGCTGAACTGTGGTAGTCCGGTCCCTGCGGTTCAATTCGGCCAACGCCCTGACCAACTGATCCTCCGACATGGCCTCCAAG
>CALMFQ010000573.1 GCA_937863215.1 uncultured Pseudomonadota bacterium | reverse complement strand
ATCGGCTGGGGCCACCAGATCCGCTCCTACGTGCTCGACCAGTCGCGCATCAAGGATCTGCGTACCGGCTACGAAGTCGGCAATCTCAAGGGCGTGATGGACGGCGATCTCGACGGCTTCATCGAAGCCAGTCTGAAACAGGGCGTATAAAGCGATAACACCTCGGGCCGGCGACAAGCCGCCGGCCGAAGACTCTTAAGGTTTATTTCATGAGCGAACAAAACCAGGCAGCAGCACCGCAACAAGACGAAAACCAGATCATCGCCGAGCGCCGCGCCAAGCTGGCGGAAATCCGTGCCACGCAAAGCGTCGCCTTTCCCAACGATTTCCAGCGTAAAGACTTTGCCGGTAACGTGACCGCCGCGCACGCCGACAAGGACAAAGACGCACTGGAAGCCGAGCAGGTGGAAGTCGCCATCGCCGGCCGCATGGTGCTGAAACGCGTGATGGGCAAGGCCAGCTTTGCCACGGTGCAGGACAGCAGCGGCCGCGTGCAGTTCTACATCAACGACGAAGGCGTCGGCGCCGAAACCCACGAAGCGTTCAAACACTGGGACTTGGGTGACATCATTGCCGCCAAGGGCGTGCTGTTCAAAACCAACAAGGGCGAGCTGTCGGTGCGTTGCAGTGAGCTGCGCCTGCTGACCAAATCGCTGCGCCCGCTGCCGGAAAAATTCCACGGTCTGACCGACCAGGAGCAGAAATACCGCCAGCGGTACCTGGACCTGATCACCAACGAGCCGAGCAAGCAGACTTTCATCATCCGCTCGAAAATTGTGCAGAAGATCCGCGAGTTCATGGTCAACCACGGCTATCTGGAAGTGGAAACACCGATGATGCACCCGATTCCGGGTGGCGCGTCGGCCAAGCCGTTTGTTACCCACCACAACGCGCTGGACATGCCTTTGTACCTGCGCATCGCGCCGGAGCTGTATCTGAAACGCCTGGTGGTCGGCGGTCTGGAAGCGGTATTCGAAATCAACCGCAACTTCCGCAACGAGGGGATGAGCACCCGCCACAACCCCGAATTCACCATGATGGAGTTCTACGAAGCCTATCGGGATTACAAATACCTGATGGACTACACCGAACGCCTGTTCCGCTTTGTAGCGCAGGAAGTGCTGGGCACCACCGCCCTCACCTATCAGGGCAAACCGCTGGATCTGGGTAAACCGTTCCATCGCCTGACCATCGTCGATGCGATCAAGAAATACAACCCGCAATACACCGATGAGCAACTGAACGACCGCGCCTGGCTGAAAGCGGAAATCCACAAGCTGGGCGGCAAGCCGGTATTGACCGACGGCATCGGCGGCCTGCAGCTGAGTCTGTTCGAAGAATGCGCCGAATCGCAGCTGTGGGAGCCGACCTTCATCATCGACTACCCGGCCGAAGTATCGCCACTGGCGCGCCGTAGCGACAGCAACCCGGCGCTTACCGACCGCTTCGAACTATTCATCGTCGGCCGCGAAATCGCCAACGGCTTCTCCGAGTTGAACGATGCCGAAGACCAGGCCGCACGCTTCATGGAGCAGGTACAACAGAAAGAAGCCGGCGACGATGAAGCCATGCACTACGATGCCGACTACATCCGCGCACTGGAACACGGCCTGCCGCCAACCGCAGGTGAAGGCATCGGCATCGACCGTTTTGTGATGCTGCTGACCGATGCGCCGTCGATTCGCGATGTCATTCTCTTTCCGCAGATGCGACCCGAGTAAAGCGCAGAGCGGCCGACGGCCGCTTATCAAATCGACAAAGGCCGCCAATGCGGCCTTTGTTTTTAGCTGCGAATCAGGTAATCGAACGCGCTCAGCGCCGCCTTGGCACCGTCGCCCATGGCGATGATGATCTGCTTGTAAGGCGCGGTGGTCGCGTCGCCGGCGGCAAACACCCCCGGCATCGAGGTCTGGCCACGCGCATCGACTTCGATTTCGCCACGCGGGCTGAGTGCCAGCGAGCCTTTCAGCCAGTCGGTGTTGGGCAACAGGCCGATCTGCACGAAGATACCTTCCAGCTCGATGCTGTGTTGCGCATCGCTGCTGCGATCCTTGTAGCTCAGGCCAGTCACCTTGTTGCCATCGCCCAGCACGGCGGTGGTCTGCGCCTGGGTGATCACTTTCACGTTGGGCAAGCTGAACAGCTTTTTCTGCAATACGGCATCGGCGCGCAAGCTCTTGTCGAATTCGAGCAACGTCACTTCGGCAACAATGCCGGCCAGATCGATGGCGGCTTCCACACCAGAGTTGCCACCGCCAATCACCGCCACCCGCTTGCCCTTGAACAGCGGGCCATCGCAGTGCGGGCAGTAGGCCACGCCACGGCCGCGATATTCCTGCTCGCCGGGCACGTTCATTTCGCGCCAGCGTGCGCCGGTGGCGATAATCACCGACTTGCTGCGCAACACCGCGCCACTGGCGAGTTTCACCTCGATTTGCTCGCCCTGCTGCAGCGACTCGGCACGCTGCAGATTCATCACGTCCACCGAGTATTCTTTCACGTGCTGCTCCAGCGCCATCGCCAGCTTCGGCCCTTCGGTTTCCTTCACCGAAATGAAGTTTTCGATCGCCATGGTATCCAGCACCTGGCCGCCAAAACGATCCGCCACCACACCGGTGCGGATGCCCTTGCGGGCGGCGTAGATCGCCGCTGCCGCGCCAGCCGGGCCACCGCCCACCACCAGCACATCGAATGTCTCTTTATTTGCGAGTTTTTCCGCCGCGCGCTGATCGGCGCCGCTATCCAGCTTGCGCAGGATTTCTTCAACACCCATGCGGCCCTGGCCGAATGCCTCGCCATTCAGGTATACCGACGGCACCGCCATGATCTGCCGCGCATTCACCTCGTCCTGGAACAAGGCGCCGTCGATCATCACGTGTTCGATATTCGGGTTCAGCACCGCCATCAGGTTCAGCGCCTGTACCACCTCCGGGCAGTTCTGGCACGACAGCGAAATGAAGGTTTCAAACTTGAACGAACCCGGCAGCGCCTTGATCTGCTCAATACGGGTCTCTAGGCCAACCTTCGACTCCGGCTCGGTGGGTGAGCCGATCAGTTCATCCCGCTTCCTGTTCCATTCGGCAAGCTGACGCTGGTAAGACTCGAACTGTTGCTGAGGCGCGTTCAG
>CALMFQ010000572.1 GCA_937863215.1 uncultured Pseudomonadota bacterium | reverse complement strand
GCCCGGAATTCTCAACGTCAAATTACCGACAATGGGTTTTGTTGCACAAATCAGCCCGGATGCTGCCTGAGCGCCGCTTTGGCTAGGCGCTCGGCATGACCAAATCTGCCCCTGCGAAGTACCAAACCACCAACTGGAAGGCCGGCAACGCAGCGCTGAAAGCGCGTGGATCACTGATGATCTGGCTGGATCGGGGCACGCAATGGCACGGCGCGCTTCGTGGCAAACGCGGCCGTACTCTCTCCTTCAGCGGCGCAGCCATTCAATTCTGTCTGACGATCAAATGTCTGTTCAACCTCGCCCTGCGGCAAGCCATGGGGATTGCCACGGCGGTGCAGGGTCTGAGTCTTGCCGCTCTGTCTGCTTGCTTTCGCATCGACTATTCGTTCGGCAGCATCTATCTTGATACAGAGTGATGCCCCTGTCCGTGGCGGGGCTTTGGCCGAGGAAAGCTGAATATGCTGTTGTGGCGTCGATTACTGTTGCGCTGTGCCGCGTCATTGGCGATTTGTCTGCCTGTTGCGGCCAGTGCCGGTGACGAATTGAGCTGGGGTATCGAGCCGTTTATGCCGGCTCGCCATCTTGCAAACGCGTTCAAGGTTTCGCGCGAGTTTCTGGGCGAACGGTCTGAAAGTCGCATTGTCGCGACAACTGCCGCCAATTATGACCAGTTTGTCGATGCCTTGATGCGGGGTGAATACGATATGGCGCTGGTCGGCCCGCATTCCGGTACGCTGGCAATGCAGCGTGCCGGCTATCAGCAGCTGCTGCAGTGCGATGGCGCGCTCAAGGCGTTGCTGGTTGTGGAAAAGAATTCCGGTTATCGCAACCCTCAGGATCTGAAGGGGCTGGTTGTGGCGTTGCCCGATCATTTGACTGTCACGTCGATGCTTGGGGCTGAGTTCTTTCGCCCTCCGTATACTGGCCAGCCGGTAGAGGTCAGCTACAAGTACAACGATTTCCAGAATCTGGGGCCTTTGATGGCTTTGCGCGGAGAGGCTGCCGCTGCCGTGATAGCGGATTCTGCGTGGAACATGATTTCGCCGCAGATTCGCAGCGATCTGCGGGTAATGGCCGAAAGCAAGCCAGTTCCGCAAATGATGTTGCTGATTCACTCCAGGGTGCCGGCAGAAAGGCGTGCGCGTTTACGCAATGCCGCGCTGGAATTTTTGCGCAGCCCGCAATCGCGGGCAAATGCATTTGTGCAGGGATGTGCTTATAACGAGAAGTTCTTGTCAGCGGATGGTATCCGGCAGGTTGCTCCTTATGCCGAGGAGCTCAAGCGGAGATTGGGACATTGAACATGCCCATACGTCGTACGCTGGCTTCCTGCATGCTGTTGTGGTGTCTTGCCACGTCGGCAAAGGCGGCGGAGATTGTTCTGGGGATCGAGCCTTTCTTCAACCCGCGCACACTGGCTACCGCATTCAAGTCGGTACGCGACTTCCTGAGCGAACGCAGCGGTGCCAAGGTGGTGGCGACAACTGCGGCCAATTACGAGCAGTTCATGCAGCAGTGGTTGAACGGTGAATTCGACGTGGTGCTGGCAGGGCCGAATCTCAGCCTGCTGGCGGCGCAGAAAGCCGGCTACCAGCAATTGTTCCGTTGTGCCACGCCACTGCGGATCGATCTGGTGGTGGAGCGCAACTCGCCGTATCAGACCCCGCAGGATCTGGCGGACAAAGTAGTGGCGTTGCCCAATGCCTGGCTGCTGGACGCCATGCTCGGGGCTGAGTTCTTTCGTCCGCCGTTTACCCAGCAGCCGGTGGCGGTCAATTTTCGCCACAACGACTATACCAATAGCGCTACGCTGATGATGCTGCGCGGCGAGGCGGCTGCTGCGGCGGTGAACCACGATGCGCTGTTGCTGATGTCGCCGCAGATTCGCGATGAAGTGCGCGTGATCGCGCAGAGCAAGCCATACGGCAGCATGATGGTGATGACGCATCCACGCATGACTGCAGAGCGGCGCAGCAAGCTGCGCGATGCGCTGATCGAGTTTCTGGCTGGCACCGATCCGAAACGTAACATTTTTTCCCAGGTTTGCCGCCCGAGCGACAAGCTGCTCGGCGAACAGGAAATGCAGCAGCTGGCACCGTATGTTGAAAGCCTGCGCCGGAGTCTGGGTAAATGAAAGCAGTTAACGAGGCGGTCAATTTGAAATTACGCAAATTCATGCTGCCAGTGCGGCGCTGGCTTGCCTTGTCGCTATTTGGTTTGATGCTGCCGCTGCGGGGATTGGCCGCGGCGCCTGCCGGTGAAATGTCATTCGGCGTCGAGCCGATGCTCAGTGCCCGTACACTGGCTACGGCATTCCAGTCGTTCCGTGATTTTCTCGGCGAGCGCAGCGGTGCCAAGTTCGTGCTCGATACCGCGCCCAATTACGATCAGTTTGTACGGCAGTTGCTGGCGGGCGAATTCGATATGGCGTTCATCGGCCCGCATTCGTCGTTGCTGGCCGGGCAGAAGGCCGGCTATGTTCCGCTGTTCAAATGCGATGGATCGATGAAGGCGGTGCTGATCGTCGACAAGAATTCGTCCTACCAGAAAGCTCTGGACCTGAAAGGCATGACGGTGGCTTTGCCCGATCATCTGACTCTGGGCGCAATGCTGGGCACCGAATTCTTCCGTCCGCCGCTGAGCGCCACACCGGTGGATGTGTCGTTCAAGTTCAACGATTACAGCAACAGCGCAGCCATGATGCTGGTGCGTGGCGATGCCAGCGCTGCAGTGGTGATTTTGCAGACGTTGCGCGTGATGTCGCCGGAGATCCAGAAGAATGTACGTATTCTGGCCGAGAGCAAGCCGGTGCCACACATGATGATTGTGGTGCATCCGCGGATGCCGGTGGAGAAGCGTGCCAAACTGCGCGACGCGATCGTCGAATTTACCCGCATTACCGATCCGAAGCGCAATATTTTCGTGCAGAGCTGTTCGCCCAGCGACAAGTTCCTGACTGAGCAGGATACCCGTCAGCTGGCTCCGTATGTCGAGGAACTGCGCCGGAGGCTGGGCCAATGAGCCTGCGCCAGCGGTTCAGCCGCTTGCGCGCGCGCCTGGCCGCAGCGGTATTGCTGGTTCAGGTGATTCTGGTCGCGGCTCTGGCGATCAATATGATGAATTCCTGGGAGCGGGTAGCGCGTGACAATCTGGCCAAGCGTATCCAGGAGCTGAACCTGCTGTTCAATTCGACGCTGACACCGATGCTGATGGCGCGCGACTACGCGACCGCCACCGACCAGATGGAAAGCATCCGCAGCGGCAACCAGATCGATTACCTGATCCTGTTCGACCGGCGTGGCAAGCTGGCGGCGACGTCTGGCTGGGAGCCCGGCAAGACGGTGCCGCCGGCCGATTCGATCAGCAAGTTCGGCCGCATGGACGACACCTTTCACGCGGTTACCGAGCTGAAACTCGCCGACGAACAATACGGCCTGCTGCGTTACGGCATTTCCACGCGCAATCTGGCCAATACACTGCGCGATATGTACTGGCAGACGTTGGCGATTGCCTTGCTGTCGGTGGCGATCTCAACGGCAGTGCTGCTGTGGTTCGGCTTCCGTCTGACGCGCGACATCACCCGCATCAGTGCGGCGGCGAACGCGATTGCCAAGGGCGCATCGGTGGTCAGCCTGAATATCCGCAGCAGCGATGAAATCGGCACGCTGGCGCGCGATTTCGAATCGATGGCTGCAACGCTGGCACAGCAGATGCAGGATCTGCGCCAGCGCGAGCAGGAAAAAGCGGTGGCGATCGGTGAAAAGCTGGCGGCCGAGGCTTCGGCCAATGCCAAGAGCGAATTCCTCGCCAATATGAGCCACGAAATCCGTACGCCGATGAACGGTGTGATCGGCATGCTCGGCCTGCTGATGAGCACCGAGCTCAGGCCGCAACAACAGGAATTTGCCGAAGTGGCGCGCAGCAGCGCCGAGAGCCTGCTGGGGCTGATCAACGATATTCTCGACTTTTCCAAGATCGAAGCGGGCAAGCTGGAGGTCGAGCCGATTCCGTTCGATCTGCGCCAGGTGGCCGAGGCGATTGCCGATTTCCAGTTGCTGGCAGCGGAGAAAAAAGGGCTGGAAATGATCCTGCGCTATGCACCGGATGCGCCGGAACATTTGATCGGCGACCCGGGGCGTATCCGGCAGGTGATTTCCAATCTGATCTCGAATGCGATCAAATTCACCCACGCCGGGCATGTGTTGATCGATATCAGCGTCGCGCTGCCGACCGACGATGCGAAGGCACATTTGCGCGTCAGTATCAGCGACACCGGCATCGGCATGACCGGCGAGCAACTGGCCAGGATTTTCGAGAAATTTACCCAGGCCGACGCCTCGACTACACGCGTTTATGGCGGCACCGGCCTCGGGCTGGCGATTTCCAAGCAGTTGTGCGAGCTGATGGGCGGTGCGATCGGTGTCGATAGCACGCCGGGTGAGGGTAGCCGTTTCTGGTTCACGCTGAATCTGCCGCTGGCGCAACAGCCGGCTGCTGCGGTACGTAGCGAGCTGCTGGCCGGGCGCAGTGTGTTGTTCGTTGCCGAACAGCCGCTGACCGGACAAATCCTGCAGGAACAATTGCAGGCACAGGGCATGCTGACGCAAGCGTGCGACAGCGCCTTCGATGCGCTGGAGCGGCTGCAGCAGGCGCACGATGCCGGTACGCCGATTCCGCTGGCGATCCTGGCAGAGCAGATGCCCGGCCTGGATGCGCTGACATTTGCCACCGCGCTGGCAGACGATCCGAATCTGGCGCAGACAAAGCTGGTGGTGCTCGGCCCGCCGATCCGCCAGCGCGATCTGCGCGCCTTTCGCGAGGCCGGTTTCCGTGGCTATTTATCGTACCCGCTGCATCGCGACGATATCGGCAGCATTCTTGAGGCCTGCTTGTCCGACGCCAGTACGCATATCGACTTCATCACCCGCCACGCGCTGGTCAGTATCGTCGGCGAGGGGGCAGCGCTGTCGGCGCGGGTGCGTTACGACAACAGCCGAGTACTGGTGGTGGATGACAACACCGTCAATCAGCAGGTGGTATCGGTGATGCTGGAGCAGTGTGGCTGTACTGTCGACGTTGCCGGCAACGGTATCGAAGCGGTGAAACAGGTGCAGCTGCTGCCCTACGATCTGGTGTTGATGGACTGTCAGATGCCGGAAATGGACGGCTACGAGGCCACGCGCCGGATTCGTGAGCACGAACGCGGCCAGGACAAACATTTGCCGATCATCGCGTTGACCGCCAACGCCATGACAGGCGATGCGGAAAAATGCCTGGCAGCGGGAATGGACGATTACCTGTCGAAGCCGATCCGCACCGATGCGTTGGCCAGGGTACTGAAGCAGTGGCTGCAGCAGGCGGATAATTTGCCCGGTGCCCATCCGGCCGAGGCCGGAATGGCCAGTGAGCAGCAAGCCGACGACGAATTCGAGCAGGTGCGGCGGATGCTGGGCAAGAAGCACGGCAAGCTGGTCGAGCTGTATCTGGAAGAATCGGCGCCGCGCCTGGATGAACTGTATGCGGCGTTTGCGGCGCAGGACTGGGAGCAGACCCGGCAGATCGCGCATGCGATCAAGGGTACCTCGCTGTCGATTGGCGCACGCGACTTTGCCGCCACGCTCGACCGCATCGAGCAGGGGGCATTGCTGCCGGACAGCCACGCGCTGCTGGCCGCACCGATGGCGGCGCTGGCGGATCAGTACGCCGAAGTGCGTGCGCGGCTGGCAACCTATCTGAGCGATGTGCCGGCCGTCTGATTGCGGCATTTGAGCCAATGGCTTCCTGAACCGGCTGCGGAATTTGTATAATCGGGCGCTTCCCCAAGCCGGAGGCTGCCCGAAATGTTGCGTCGTTCCTTCCTGATGTTGCCCGCCCTGTTTGTCACCGCCAACGCCATGGCCGAAGAGGTGCTGCGCGTTTCTGCCATTCCCGACGAAGCGCCGACCGAGCTGCAGCGCAAGTTCGCCCCGCTGGGCAAGTATCTGGAAAGCGAGCTGGGCATGAAGGTGCAGTTCGTTCCGGTAACCGACTACGCCGGCGTGGTCGAAGCGCTGACCACCGACAAGCTCGATCTCGCCTGGCTCGGTGGTTTTACCTTCGTGCAGGCCAAGCTGCGCGGCAAAGTGGTACCGCTGGTGCAGCGCGAGGAAGACCAGCATTTCACCAGCAAATTCATTGCCAATACCGGCACCGGTATCAACACCCTGGCCGATCTGAAAGGCAAGAGCTTTGCTTTCGGCTCGCCGTCGTCCACCTCCGGCCATCTGATGCCGCGTTATTACCTGCAGAAGGACGGCATCGTGCCGGAAAAAGCCTTCAAATCGGTTGCCTATTCCGGCGCGCACGATGCAACCGTCGCCTGGGTGACTGCAGGCAAGGTCGATGCCGGCGTGCTGAACGCCTCGGTTTGGGACAAACTGGTTGGCGCCGGTAAGGTCGATGCCGCCAAGGTCAAGCTGATTGCTACCACCCAGCCGTATTACGACTACAACTGGACCGTGCGCGCCAGCCTGCCGGCCGCGGTGCAGACCAAGCTGAGCAACGCGTTCCTCAAGCTGTCGCCAAACGTGCCGGCGCAGAAGGAAATCCTCGAATTGCAGCGCGCCGCCCGCTTTGTGCCGACCAAGGCTGAGAATTACCAGATGATCGAAGAAGCGGCGCGTTCGGCAGGCCTGCTGAAGTGATCCGCATGCCAACCGCCATTGCACCTGCTTGTCTGCCGGGACCGCTATGAGCCTGAGCTTCGAGCACGTCAGCCTGACTTTGGGTGGCCGCACAATCCTGCACGACCTGAGCCTGCAATTGGCGCAGGGCGAGCAGGTGGCGCTGATCGGCCCGTCCGGCGCCGGTAAGACCAGCCTGCTCGGTCTGGCCAATAGCAGCCTGCGTCCGGCCGGCGGCCGCGTTGGCATACTCGGTCAAATACCGGCAGCGCTGGCGGCGGGGGCGCTCAAGGCACTGCGCGCCGATATTGGCACTGTGTATCAGGTGCCGCCATTGCCGGGACGCCAGCGTGCGATTCACGCGGTCGGTGCCGGGCGGCTGGCACATCGGCCGCTGTGGCGCAGTCTGGCCGATCTGTGGTGGCCGGCACAAACGCAGGCTATCGACGCCTGCCTGCGCCAGGTGGCGTTGCCGGATGCGCTGTACGCGCGCTGCGGCGAGCTGTCCGGCGGCCAGCGCCAGCGCGTCGGCATCGCCCGCATGCTGTATCAGGCGCCGCGCCTGTTGCTGGCCGACGAGCCGGTGTCGGCACTCGACCCGCATCAGGGGCGGCAAATGCTGCAGGTACTGCAACAGGATGCACGCGACCGCAATGCCACGCTGCTGGTCAGCCTGCATGCGGTGGATCTGGCACTGGAGCTGTTCCCGCGCGTGATCGGCCTGCGCGACGGACGCATCCTGTTCGATCTGCCCGCCGTACAGGTCACCCCGGCCCTGCTGCAGGCGCTGTATGCCGGCGAAGCTACGGCAGGCTTTGCCGAGCCGGCCATCCCGGTTTTCGCCGGCTCGCTGGCTGCCGGGCCGCGATGTTGATGCGCCGGCGCAGTGATGTATGGCAGACTCAGCGCATGCTGTGCCGGTCTATCGACGATCCCGGCCAGCCTGCATCCGCTTTCATTTCGCCCGCCGAATGAATCGACGTTTCCCCGGCACGGCGGGGCTTATTCCAGCAAGGGTCGGCCATGACTATCCATATCAACAGTAATTTTGACGCCGGCGCCATTGAGGTGCTGAGCCTTGAGCGTGCCGACGATATCCGTTTGCACATCCGCCGCGATAATGCGGCCGATTTCCTGCAATGGTTCTATTTCCGTATCAGCGGCGTGGCTGGGCAGGCGCTGCGGCTGCGGTTGCAGAATGCCGCGCAGGCAGCCTACGAACAGGGTTGGCCCGGCTACGCTGCGGTTGCTTCGTATGACCGCAAGCACTGGTTCCGCGTGCCGACGCGCTACGATGGCCAGGAACTGGTGATCGAGCATGCGCCGGAATGCGACAGCGTGTATTACGCCTATTTCGAGCCGTATTCGCACGAACGGCATCTGGATCTGCTGGCCAGCGTGACATGCAACGCTGCGGTGCGCACCGAACACCTGGGTGCCACGCTCGATGGCCGCGATCTGGACTTGCTGGTGATCGGCGACGATTTGCCGACGCGGCCAAAGGTGTGGGTAATTGCGCGCCAGCATCCGGGCGAGACCATGGCCGAGTGGTTTGTCGAGGGATTGCTGCAGCGCTTGCTGGATGCAGCCGACCCGATTGGCCGGCGCCTGCTGGCGGCGGCGACGTTCTATGTGGTGCCGAACATGAATCCGGATGGCAGCGTACGCGGCAATCTGCGCACCAACGCGGCCGGCGCCAATCTCAATCGCGAATGGCTGGAGCCGGCCCCGGAACGTAGCCCGGAAGTGTTGCTGGTGCGGCGCAAGATGGAAGAGGTCGGTGTCGACCTGTTCCTCGACATCCACGGCGACGAGTCGATTCCCTACGTGTTCCTCGCCGGCACCGAAGGCGTGCCTAGCTACAGCGGCCAGATCGCCGTGCTGCAGGGCACTTTCAAGGCGCAATTCCTGATGGCCAGCCCGGATTTCCAGACCGAACACGGCTACAACAAGGATGCCCCCGGCGAAGCCAA
>CALMFQ010000571.1 GCA_937863215.1 uncultured Pseudomonadota bacterium | reverse complement strand
ATGACGGCAATGACCAGCATGAGCGAAATGGGCGCCTTGCTGGAATCGCTGAAGCAGTTCAACCAGTGCCGCGATTACCCGCAACTGGCACAGGCGGTGCTGCAGGGGCTGGGGCTGTTCGGCATGCAGGGGGTCGTTCAGCTGCGGCCCGGCGACGGCAGCCTGGCGCGTGGTGTGCAGGGCGAGGCGAGCCAGCTGGAGCTGTCGGTCATCCGCCACATGCAGAGCATGGAGCGCATCGTCCAGTTCAAGAACCGCATGTGCATCACCTATCCGCAGCTATCGCTGCTGGTCAATGACATGCCGATCGACGATCCGGATCGCTGCGGCCGCCTGCGCGACCATCTGGCGATGCTGGTCGAGGCAGCCGAAGTGCGGTTGCAGGCAATCGGTGCCGAGATCGGCTTTCGTCGCCATGGCGAGGCGCTGGAGCAGACCGCGAAAAAGATCTCGCTGATGCTGGCCGAGGTCGATGCAGCGCAGCGCGACAGCCGGCTGGCGACCAGCATCGCGGTGACCGATTTTCTCGATACCATGAAGCAAGCCTATATTTCCGTCGGCCTGTCGGATGCGCAGGAACAGTTCATGGAACGGGTGGTAACCCATGGCCTGGACGTGATCATGGGTGCGCAACTGGCCGAATCCGACCTGCAGAACCGGTTGAGCCAGCTGATTGCCGACCTGCAGCAGTTGGCGGTGAGCCGCTAGCCACAGCAGCGGTTGCGGCCTTGCTGCTTGGCCTGGTACAGCGCCCGATCTGCCTGCTGCAGCAATTCCCCGGCATCGCATCCGGCTTGCGCCGGCATGCTGCCGACACCGATGCTGATGCTGACCCGGCCGACTGCTGCGGATGCCGCATGCGGTAGCGCCAGCTCGGCCACCATGTTGAGGCAGGTGTGCGCCAGCTGCCTGGCCCGATCGGCATCGCAGTCGGCCAGCAGGATCACGAATTCCTCGCCGCCGTAGCGCGCCACCAGATCGCCGGCGCGGCTGGCCGATTGCGCCAGCGTGCGGGCGATGGCACGGATGCAGTGGTCGCCCTCGACGTGGCCGTAATGGTCGTTGTACTGCTTGAAGTAATCGATATCGATCATCAGCAGCGACAGCGGCTGTGCGTGCCGCGCGCAGCGCCGCCATTCGGCCTCCAGCCGTTCGTCGAAGGCGCGGCGGTTGGCGATGCCGGTCAGGCCGTCCTTCATGCTCATCTGGCGCAATTCGTCGGTGCGCTGGCGGACTTTTTCCTCCAGGCTGTCGTACATGTGCGCGTTGACCAGCGAGATCGCCGCCTGGGTGCTGAGCGTTTCGAGAATCTTCTTCTGCCGCGCGGTAAAGGCGTTTTCCAGCAGATTGTTTTCCAGATACACCAGCGCCACCAGCTTGCCCTGCATCAGGATCGGCAGGCACAGTACCGACTTGGGCTGCTGCTGGCGCAGGTAGGTGTTGCGCGAGAAGCGTTCGTCGTCGGCCGGGCGGTTCAGCAACAGCGTTGCGTGGGTGCCCTGCACGTGGCGGACGATGGCTTCCGGCAGCAGCGGGCTGGCACCGGCACAGACTTCCGCCAGCGGCCGGCCAAGGCGCGTGTGGCTCGTCTGCCGGCCGTTGAGCATCGCACCGGTGACTTCCACCGCCAGTTCGTCGCCATGCGCCACGATGATCGCCCCCTGCTGCGCGCCAGCGTTTTCCAACAGCACTTCCAGCATTTTTTGCAGCAGCGATTCGAGCTGGATTTCTTCCGACAGCAGCTGGTTGGCTTTCAGCAGCGATTGCAGATCGAGCAGATCGGTCTGCTCCGAGACTTTCTTGTAGCTTTTGGTGCGTGCCGAAGTGGTGTGGCGGCTGGCGCCGATGCGGAATGTGACTGCCGGCCAGTGCCGTTCCAGCCAGCTGCATTTCACGCTGGCGCCCCAGAGCTGGTAGTGGTGATACGCCTGCTGGATCAGCGGCCCGGCCAGCTGCGGCTGCTGGCGTTGCAGCCAGAAACGCGCGTACAGCTCGTGCGCCAGCGCGGCGCAAATTGCCTGGTCGGCATCCACTGCGGCGTCGATCGCCTGCGCATAGTGCTGCATTGCCCGTGCGTCGTCGCCACCGAGACGCGCAATCTCTGCATCCAGCAACAGGTATTTGCAGCGGAAATTATCGCTGCAATCGTCGGCCCAGCGCTGCAGCCGGTCGCGGCACTCGCTGGCCAGCGCCAGCTGCTGCGCGTCGTCGCCGGCCCAGCGCAACCGTGCCAGCGCCGCGTGGAAACAGGCATCGACCATCGACGGGCTGTCGGGCAGGCATTGGGCGATGAGCGGCAGGCTTGCCGCATAGCGTTGCCACAGATCGCAATCGTCGAGCAGGCAGGCGTGGCGGAGCATCGCCGCGCTGTGCAGCGCCAGATGGATCGATGGCGTGCGGTAGTCGCCGTTGAAAAATTGCGTCGAGCTGGTGTCGGCACTGTCGAACGACAGCGGCCCGAGCGTCTTGCCCTGCAGCGCCAGCAGCGGCTGCAGCACGCCGTGGCGCAGCATGTCTTCGGTATTCGGCTGATGGCTTTGCTGCAGGAATTTCAGCCCGTCGCGGCATTCCTGCTCCAGATCGGCCAGGTTGGTGCCGTGCACGAAGCGATTGACCGAGCGCAGCAGCGCGCAATAGCCGGCTGACAGCGGGTTGATGCCTTCGCGCCCCCAGTCCAGCCCGCGGTCGAGATAGACAAAGCTGTTTTGCAGCGGCTCGCCCCAGTGTTGATAGAACGCCGGGAAGTACTGGTAGATGGTCAGGCGGTAATACTTGTTTGGCCGCTGCTCGGCCAGGATCTGCGCCAGCCGGCCCATGCGGTAGCAGGCGCCGTAGGGCTGGCCGCTGACCGACATCGCGGTGACATAGGCGACGTAGCCGATGCAGCTCAGGTCGCACTGGCCGTGCCGCAGCGTGGTCTGTACCATCTTGCAGGCATTGACGACAAAAGCGCTGAACTGGCCGGTCTGGTAGGTGGCGTACGACAGCGCGAAAAATATGCGCATCGTCAGCAGATGCTGCGGCTGCTGCATTTCTGCCGCATTCAAGCGCTGCGCCTGGCTGTAGCGCGCCAGCAGCTGTTCGGTCTGCTGGAACAGCTGCGGGAACAGTTGCGCCGCTTCGGCATCGGTGGCCGGAAAGCTTTCATCCAGCAGCGCCAGCGCCCGGTGCAACACCGGAAACGCAGCGTGAAAACGCCCCTGGATCAGATACTGCTGCGCCTGCACCAGGCCGATGGTGACTTGGGCGAGCGCATCGGGGCAGTCTTGCAATGCCTGCGGATAGAGCGCCTCGGCCGCGGCGAAATCGCCGGCCAGATATTCGGCTTCGGCCAGCTCCTTGTACAGCGTCAGCGTCTGTTGCGGTTCGGCCTGCCAGGCATCGTCCGCCAGCAGCGCGTGGGCGTGGCGCAGCAGCGTCACGGCAGTCGGCAGCGCCGATGCCTCCTTCGCCTTGATCCCGGCGCGCAGGTTCAGCGTTAGCACCTGCGCACGTTCTGCGGCCGAATCAATCAGCCCAATGGCGGGATTCAGCTGTTCCAGTATGCTGAACAGGCGTCCCTCCAGCAGCGCCGGCGGCGTGTGTGCCAGCAGTAGACGGCCGATGCGCAGTTGCAACTCTGCGCGCTGCGCCTCCGGCGTGAGGCTGTGCGCCGCCTGCTGTACCCGGTCATGCAGAAAGCGGTAGCGTGCCTGTGCCAGCTTTTCCGGCGTGTGCACGAACTTGTATTCTTCGTTGAGCGGCACGATCAGACCATCGCGCAGTGCCGGCCAGAGGATTTCCGCGCATTGCTGCATCGGCAGTTGGCCCGCTAGCGCCAGTTGTTGCATGTCGAAGTTGCTGCCGAGAT
>CALMFQ010000570.1 GCA_937863215.1 uncultured Pseudomonadota bacterium | reverse complement strand
GGCCGAACTGCGCAGCAACGGCCTGGTACGGCTGCTCAGCGGCAAGGCCGGCGCCTATTTCCTGCTGCCGGCGTGGCTCGATCACCTGGCGCTGTGTCACTTGCAACCGCCGGGCGTGGCACTGCAGACCACCATCGTCGCCGAAGATGGCTGCTTCGTGCTGCAGCCGGTTGCCGCAGCCGGCGCGCAGTTGCAGGGCCTGCTGGCACTGTACTGGCAAGGCCTGCAACAGTGCCTGCCGCTGTTCCGTAAAAGCAGCTCGGCCTACGCCGAAAAACTCGCCGCCGACCCGCGCAACGACGCAGCCGACAACCCGGAAGAAAAAGCCCTGCAGGCCGCGGCACAGGCCTGGTACGGCAGCGATTTCGGCGACCGGGCCGGCGAGCGCGACGACTTCTGGCTAACGCTGGCCTGGGGCAGCGCAGCACCGTTCGACGCGCAATTCGAAGCACTGGCGCAACAGGTATGGCTGCCGCTGTACCGGCATCTGCAAGCTGTACCGGGATAGGGCAAGGTACCGTAACGGTACGGTATTGCATGCCATTGCCTGCCGGTGTATATACATTTTGTGTATACATTTGAAGCTGAAATGAGGCCAAAGCATGAGCCAAGCCCGCATATTTAAATCCGGTAACAGCCAGGCCATTCGCCTGCCGAAAGAATTTCGCCTCAACGTGGCGCAGGTCGAAATCTTCCGCCGCGGCGATGAAATCGTCCTGCGCGAAAAACCGATCAATGGCGCCGCCATCTTCGATGCGCTGGCGCAATTGCCGGATGATTTTCTCGCCGAAGGCCGCGACGATAGCCCGCCGCAAACCCGCGAGGATTTCTGATGGCAGCGCGTTATCTGCTTGATACCAACATCTGCATCTACATCGCCAAACACAATCCACCAGCAGTGCGCGAGCGATTTGCCCGCCACAGCGCCAGCGAACTGGCGATGTCGGTGATCACGCTGAGTGAGCTGCGTTTCGGCGCCGAAAAAAGCCAGGCGCGCGAACGTGCACTGGCCACCATCGGCCAACTGCAAACCCTGATCGAAGTCTGCCCCTTGCCGCAACACGCCGGCGAACACTACGGCCAGATTCGCGCCGGGCTTCAGCAAGCTGGCCTGCCGATCGGCAACAACGACCTCTGGCTGGCTGCCCACGCCCGTAGCGAAGGCTGGATTCTGGTTACCAACAACGAGCGCGAGTTCGTCCGGGTGCCGGGGTTGCAGCTGGAAAACTGGGTGAGTGGGTAACTGCTGTTTCGTGTGTCAATTTGACGTACAATGTAAGCGTGTTTACCCCGGAGCCCATCATGCCCCATGCCGCCCT
>CALMFQ010000569.1 GCA_937863215.1 uncultured Pseudomonadota bacterium | reverse complement strand
CCATTCCACTAGGCGGCAAGCCGCCAAGTGGCTGGTCAAGCGAGACATATCATGAAGATAGGCGAGCTTTCGAGCACCGCGCGAGTGCAACCGAGCTTGGCAAGCAAAGCTTGCCTAGCGAATTGCCTGCCTTTGGTACGCAGCAATTCGCCCGCGCAGCCAATAAATCAGCGCTTCCCTAAGTCTAGACAGTACGGAGCAATCCGGCCAACCATCACCTTGCCAGCCTGCATCCGCTCCATTATGTTGAAGTAGCCGGTTTATGCGACATGGGCGGTGCGGCAGCTGTTGCCTGCCCTGGCGCCCACACCGGCAGGCAAACGCGGCGCGGAGCCACCTCCGGTAGCGGCCAGTCGCTCCGGAGTCGGGCGCCATGGCAGCATTGTTCCTGACCGTAACACTCCGCCATTTTCGCTCACGATTATTTCATCCGCTGGTATCGGGCCGACATATGCACAAATTTCATCTCCTGGCTGCCGCCACCGCCATTTTGCTGGCGGGTCCATCGCAGGCCAACGACGCGCACGCTCCGGCGGCTGCCGACACGGCATCGCAAGTACGTGGAGTCGTATCCACCATACTGCAGAGCAATGCCCGCTTCAGCAAAGCTACACCAAGCCGGCATTTCCAGAAATTCGCCGAACGCCAGACACCGCGCGCAACAGTTGTCACCTGCGCCGATTCCCGGGTACACGAGAACGACTTTCATCTCTCGCCCGACAACGACCTGTTCATGGTACGCAATATCGGCAACCAGATGGCTACGGCAGAAGGCTCGGTTGAATACGGCGTGCGCCACCTGCACACACCACTACTGCTGATCATCGGCCATGCAGCGTGCGGCGCGATCAAGGCGGCATCCGGCGACTATAGCGGCATTGAGCCGCCAATCAGGAAAGAACTGGATACGATTCAGATTCCGAAAGGTATTGATGTAACCGATGGCGTGCTGCTGAACGTGAACCGGCAAGTGGATGCGGCGATGCAGAAATTCACCCCGGAAATCGGTGCCGGCAAGCTGGCAGTAATCGGAGCCTTTTACGACTTCCGCAACGACCTGAAAGCAGGCTACGGCAAACTGCTGGTAACCAACGTCAAAGGCGAAACCGATCCGGCCAGCATTCAGGCCATGCTACGCCAGGGAAAATTGCTTAAAGGTGTAGCGCCCTATTGATCCGGCCCTCTGATGCTTTAACCCGCCGCGTACTTGACAACCGGGTCCT
>CALMFQ010000568.1 GCA_937863215.1 uncultured Pseudomonadota bacterium | reverse complement strand
GCAATCTGTTCGCCGGCGTGCCGGTACCGGAACGCAAGTTTCTGGTGCATCGGTTCGGCGCCAAGGATGGCAATCCGTATGGCAAGGGGCTGGGCACCCGCTTGTTCTGGCCGGTGTGGTTCAAGCGTCAGGGCATTCAGTTCTGGCTGACCTTCGCCGACAAATTCGGCAGCCCCACCGCGATCGGTACATATCCGGCCGGTACCACGTCGCAGGATCAGACCAAGCTGCTGGCGGCGCTGGCCGCGCTGGCCCAGGATACTGGCGTAGCCATTCCCGCCGGCATGGAAATCAAGCTGCTCGAGGCCGCGCGCTCCGGCACCGTCAACACCTACGAAAGCCTGTGCCGCTACATGGATGAGGAAATCTCCAAGGCGGTGCTGGGCGAAACGCTCTCCACCAGCATGGGCAAAAGCGGCGGCAGCTTTGCCGCCAGCAAGACCCATAACGAGGTACGGCTCGAATTGGTGCAGGCCGACGCCGACCTGTTGGCCGACAGCCTGAGTGGGCTGGCGCAATGGATTGTCGATTTCAATCTGCCTGGTGCCAAGCCGCCTGCGATCCGCCGCGACTGCAAAGAGCCGGAAGACCTCAAAACCCGCGCTGACCGCGACAAGACGGTATCGAGCATGGGCTTCAAGCCGACACTGGCGTATATCCGCGAAACTTATGGCGAAGGCTGGGAAGATACCGCTACGCCGGTTACGGCGATGGACGATGCCGGCCGTGCCAAATCTCTTGCAACTGCGGCGTTTTCCGAAACGGGAGCGGTGGCCGAACAGGCTCGCGCCGACCAGCACACCCTGCAGGAGGGCGCCAGCCAGCTGGCCAGCAAGCATGCCGGCGTGTTCCGCGAGCGGCTGGCTGCCTTGTTGGCCTTGCTGGATGAAACCGGCGATCTGGCTCTGTTTGCCGAACGGCTGTCCGAACTGCTGAGCGACAACAGCAGCGTGCCACTACAGGAATCACTGGGCCGGGCACGCTTTACCGCCCATCTGCTGGGCCGGCTGGCGGGGCAGCCATGAGCGCTGGCGCCACTGCTTTCGCTTTCGATCTGCCATCGGACAAGGCTCTGGCGTTTTTTCGTGCCAAAGGCCTCAAGGGTAGCTTTGCCTGGCAGGACATGCGCGCCGCTGAGCATGACCATGATTTCACCATCGCCAAAATGGCCGACATGGACTTGCTGGCCGACGTACGCGCGGCAGCCGATCAGGCGCTAGCCAAAGGGGTTAGCCTGCAGGATTTCCGCCAGCAGCTGGAGCCGCTATTGCAGCAGCGCGGCTGGTGGGGCAAACAGGAAGTCGCCGACCCGGCAACTGGCGAAGTGGTGCTGGCGCAACTGGGCAGTCCGCAACGGCTGGCGCTGATCTACGATGTCAATCTGAGCACCGCTTACGCCGCCGGCCGTTGGGCCAGTGTGGTGGAACATCACGATACCTTCCCTTATCTGATGTACGACGCAGTCAACGATGAGCGCACCCGTGCGCAACATCTTGCCTGGGACAATACCGTGCTGCGCTGGGATGACCCATGGTGGCAAACGCATTACCCGCCCAATGGCTGGAACTGTCGCTGCAGCACGATCAAGCTCACCGAGGCCGATCTGGCCCACATGGGTCGCAGTGGCCCCGATAGCGCCCCGGCAGTGAAGTACCGCGACTGGCGCAACCCGCGCAGCGGCGAGGTCGAGCAGGTACCGCTCGGAATTGACCCGGGTTGGGACTATCACCCTGGGCGAGCCGCTGTAACGCATCTGGCACAAACCTTTACCGACAAGGCCGGCAGTCTGCCCGCCAGCATCGGCGCCACCGCTTTCCGGCTGCTCTCCACACGCCTGATCGACGGACTGGAGCAGCAACTGTCTGGTTGGGTCGATGCCGTACTGGCTGCCGGCCTTCCTGCCGGCCGCACCGCTGTGGTCGGTTGCCTGGGGCCGGAAGAGCTGGCCTGGCTGGCCGTGCGCGGTGAAGCACCGGAAACTGCCGGCATCCTGATCGAAGACCGGCTATTGGTCGGACGCAAAGCCGAACGCCACGAACTGGCCGGCAATGCCCTGAGCCCGGACGAATGGAAACAGCTGCCCAGCGTGCTGGCGTTTCCCGAACAGGTGCTATGGGATGTGCGCAACCAGACGTTGTTGTATGTGTTTCCGGCTGGCGATGACACAAGCGGCAAGCTGGCAGTAGCGGTGAATTACAACCTGAAGAAAACAGGTATTGTCAATCTGGCCAGAACAGCGTTCAAAATACCGTCTGCTCATTTGAGCGATGGAATTGAAACTGGAGCCTACGAGGTGGTGAGGTAAAGCAGCGCGGGACTCGAACCCGATAGCACGGCGATCTTACGGGTAGCCGTGTCGCCTCCTGGGAGCGACTCTACTGCCTTGCCTCAATTGAAAGTATAACCCATGCCCGACATCAAAATCGAAATCGCTGCCAGCGCCGTGCTGGCTGCTTTCAACCGCTTGCAGCAGACCGCCGCCGCACCCGGCCCGGTATTGGCGAAGGTCGGTGACATACTGGCGGAAAAAATCCGCATGGGCTTCCACCGCTCGCAAGATCCCTACGGTAATGCCTGGCATGGGCTGGCCGTGCGTCAGGGCAAGCCGTTGGTGGACAAAGGCCACTTGCGCAACAGCATTACCTACCGCGTGGTGGGGAACAGCGTTGAAATCGGCACCAATCGCCCCTTCGCCGCCGTTCACCAGTTCGGCGCCACCATTCGCCCCAAACCGGGAGGGGTGTTGCGCTTTTATGTCGCCGGCCGACCGGTGTTCGTGAAAAAGGGCGTCAGCATTCCGGCCCGTCCCTTTCTGCCCAGTGCCAAACACGGCCTGCCGGCGAGCTGGGAGCAGGAGGTGCTGGCCGTCATCGAACGCGCCATTGCCAGGCAAACACAAGGCTGACCTTACGCCAGTGGCCGCTCGAATCGTCACCGCCGCAAAAACCGACCGCCAATCGATTGATGCCGCCAAGATGACAAATGCCCCGCACCGGGATGCGCCGTGCGAATTTAACGGGGGGTTAACGTAGCGCAATCGGCATTCCCTGCTACGCAATTGCTAACCGCCGTTAAAAGCCCCGCACCCGCTCGCCGCCGATACTGGCGGTATGAATACAAAACCCACTGACTCCGGTCAACTCGTCCCTACTCAGGCCGCCACTCACAATGGCGGCATGGACACCAAACCCCTGCACATGTTCCAGGCCGGCACGCATACCGCAATGAGC
>CALMFQ010000567.1 GCA_937863215.1 uncultured Pseudomonadota bacterium | reverse complement strand
CCGGCGCATACTGCAGCATCGCCAGCAGCATTGATCGACGAGGCCGCCAAAGCTCCGGCATTGCGTACTCCACCGCCACCTGCTGCACCCAAGGCAGCCGCTGCACCGCAACAGCTGGCTGCACAGGAAACCACGATCCGTATCGACACGGTACGACTGGATCAGGTACTGAACCTGTCCGGAGAAATCGGCCTGACCAAGAACCGCCTGACAACCCTGCGCAGCGATATTCTGGCGGGGCGTACCGATGCCAACACGTTGCGCGCAATGGATGAAGCGGTCAGCCAGCTCGACCTGCTGGTTTCCGACCTGCAGAACGCAGTCATGAAAACCCGCATGCAGCCGGTGGGTCGTCTGTTCCAGAAATATCCGCGTCTGGCGCGCGATTTGGCACGCCAGTTGGGCAAGGATGTAGAACTGGTGATTACCGGCGAGGACACCGAACTCGACAAGACCATGATCGAGGATTTGAACGATCCGCTGGTGCATCTGGTGCGTAACGCCGTCGATCACGGTATCGAGCCGACCGATGAACGCATTGCCGCCGGCAAGCCGCCGAAATCGCTGGTGCAATTGACCGCGACCCAGGTGGGCGATCATATTCTGATCGAGATTTCCGACGATGGCCGAGGCATGCGGCCGGATGTAATCCGGCGCAAGGCAATCGAAAAAGGCCTGATCGATGCCGAAACGGCCAACAGCCTGGACGAAAAGCAGAGCCTGCAGCTGATTTTCCTGCCCGGCTTCTCGACCAAGGATCAGATTTCCAGCGTATCCGGGCGTGGCGTAGGTATGGATGTGGTGAAAACCAATATCCAGAAACTCAACGGTCGCATCGACATTGTGTCGGTGGTAGGCGAAGGCACCCGCTTCAGCATCTCGCTACCGCTGACACTGGCAATTCTGCCGGTGCTGGTAGTCAGGGTCTGCGACCAGCCATTCGCGGTACCGCTGGCGATGGTGCGCGAAATCATTCCGCTGCGCAGCGAAATAATTCAGGAAGTATCCGGCCGTGCCACTGTGGTGGTGCGCGACGAAATCCTGTCGGTACGCTCGCTGGCCAGCCTGATCGGCTGGACCGAAGAGCGCCGCCCGTCGTTCGGTGTATTGATGCAGTCGGCAGAGCACTCGTTCGTGCTGGCGATCGACAGCTTCGTCGGCCGTGATGACGTAGTGATAAAACCGTTGCAGAATATCCGCCCGCAAGGCATTGCCGGCGCAACCCTGTCGGGCGACGGCTCTGTGGTGTTGGTGCTCGACATGGAAAACCTGCTCGAAGCCGACACCAGTGAAACATCAGAAGCACTTAAACCCAAATCGCTGTTCGTCTAATATTCGGATATAGACAGGCGCAGTGCTTCGTTTTATCAACAGCAGCAATCGAGAAGTAAACGAACTATGGCTGATCACGCATTTATAGGTAGGCAACCGGTGCTGAACCGGCAGCAACAGATCATTGGTTATGAATTGCTGTTCCGGCTCGACCAGTTTGCCGAAACTGCCGAATTTTCCAGTGACCTGCAAGCCGGCACCAATGTGCTGGTCAATACCCTGAGCAATATGGGTACCGAATGGCTGGTCGGCAACAAGCTGGCGTTCATCAACGTCGCCTATGCCATGCTCGAAAGCAATTTCCTCGAACTGCTGCATCCGCAGCGGGTGGTGCTGGAGATTGTCGAATCGGTCCAGGCGACTCCGGAATTACTGGAACGCGCGCGCGAACTGCGCGGCCAGGGCTTCGGCATCGCTCTGGACGACTTTGTCATGTCGCCGGAGAACGCGCCGTTTCTGGACGTCGCCAACTACGTCAAGGTCGACATCCAGGAAGTCGGGTTAGGCAAGGTAGCGCAGATATCCAAGGATCTGCGCCGCTATCCGGTGATGCAGGTAGCGGAAAAGGTCGAGACCAAAGAGGAATTCAAAACCTGCTGGGATCTCGGCTTTGACTGTTTCCAGGGCTATTACTTCGCTCATCCGGAAACCCTGACCGCCAAGGTCATCAACCCAGCCTACGCCAATATCCTCAATCTGCTCAATATGTTGCGTAACAATGCAGAGATCCGGGATATCGAGAATGCGCTGAAAAAAGACGTGGCGCTGTCGTTCAAGCTGCTGCGCTACATCAACTCGGCCGGCTTTGGTCTGTCGTGCGAAATTCATTCGTTCCGCCACGCAGTCACCATTCTCGGTTACCAGAAGCTGTATCGCTGGCTGACCCTGCTGCTGGTTACCGCCGGGGCGGAAAACTCGACACCGCCGGCATTGATGAAAACCGCGGTCACCCGCGGTCGCTTGGTCGAGCTGTTTGGCCAGCATTTCCTCGAAGGCCAGGATCGCGACAATCTGTTCGTTGTCGGCGTATTCTCGCTGCTGGATGTGATGCTGGAAATGCCGATGGAAAAAATCCTCGAGAACCTGCTGCTGCCGGATGCCGTCAGCGAGGCATTGCTGCAGCGCTCCGGTATGTACGGCCCGTTCCTGGAACTGGCCGAGGCCTGCGAAGACCCGGACATGGCCAATGTGCGGCCGCTGGCGGAAAAGCTGCATATCACGCCGGAAATGCTCAATCGCGACCACATTTCGGCACTGGCCTGGGTGGAAGAACTCGGCGTCTGAGTTCATCCGCTCCGGAAACAGACAGCCGCCAATTGGCGGCTGTTTTTATTTCTTGGTACCGCGCCAGCAGTTGTCGGCAACACCAAGATTCTGGTTGAGCCGGCGCGCCAGCACGAACAGCAGATCCGACAGCCGGTTCAGGTATTGCAGACCGAGTGCCGACACGCCTGCCTCCGTCCGCGCCAACGCTACCAGCGCCCGCTCGGCACGGCGACACACGGCACGGCATTGATGCGCCAGCGCCGCCGGCCGCGATCCACCCGGCAAAATGAATTCGCGCAACGCCGCCAGATAGGTCTGATGCCCGGCAATCGCAGCCTCCAGCCGCGCCACTGCGTCTGCGGCAAGAAACTCGCGGCCGGGAACCGCCAGTTCGCTGCCCAGATCGAACAGATCCTGCTGAATCGCGCTGAGCAAAGCCCGTTCATCGGCCGCCACGGTGTCGCTGATCAGCACGCCGATGGCGCAGTTCAATTCATCGAGATCGCCCAGCGCGTCGATACGCAGGCTGCATTTGTCTACCCGGCTGCCATCGGCCAAACCGGTCGTGCCGTCGTCACCGGTACGGGTGACAATTGTTGTCAGTCGGTTACCCATTGTTTTCCTCCCTGCCAGATCATTGAAATTGCTCCGCCACAATCTTCCCGGATTTTGTTGACGTTAGTTTCACGTCGAACAGTATACAAAGCCGCTGCCGTTCCGGTTTTAGTACAATCATGTTACCGATTCAGGAAGCTAATTGCATGAACAAGGCATTTGTACGTGAAAACGACGGCGACGACGATGACGATCTGCCCCCCGAATTGCAGATTCCCAAGGGCAGCCGCAACTACATGACGCCAACCGGCCACCGG
>CALMFQ010000566.1 GCA_937863215.1 uncultured Pseudomonadota bacterium | reverse complement strand
CCGGGCAGGATATCCGGGCTTGGCATCTCACTGGGCGTACCGTCATGGCGCATACCAAGGGCGCATCCATCCTGGATGCGTTTGTCAATGCGGTGGCAAGCGGGCATCTGGAGGAACTCGAGGAGACGGCTTGTGATGAGTCATTCGAGAAAGCGGCGGCTGCGGCAGACAAAATGCCAGACGGTAAGCATCCGGTGGCCGCGCAATCCATTGCGTTGCAGGTGCTGCTCAAGTCAGCCAGTTTGCGCGAACCCATCAAGACCATCATCGCCGCAGAACTGCACGATATGGCTCCGACCGAAAAAGTCGCGCACATCCTGGGCTCGCCAGTGGAAGCCAAGTTGCTCGACATTGGTGGTATTCTCGGTTCCATCGGTATGCTGTCGGACCTGCTTACAGTCAAGGAGGCCCGTGAGCAGATCATGGCGGATCCGCAGGCCATCAAGCTCGAAGGTTCCGGCACGGACGAGACGAACATTTCTGCGCAGCTTCAGACCGCTCTGGAGCAGTTCGGCACTCATACGGATGCCGATCAGCAGTATTTGGGCACGGCCGATGATGCGTTGGTTTCGCTGCTGACTTCAGGCCAGGCCGCTACTGATTCACGCGGCGACAAAACGGATGTTGCAGGGGCCAGTATGCCGAGTAGGGATGAGATCGATGAATTCTTCGAAGCGCTCCCGCAAGCTGGTCGCGATAAGCGACCTCAGCCCATCCGCACGCAGACAAGCGGAGGCGCAGATCAGCACAACCAAAACGAAAGCGACCGGAGCGCCGATTACCGAAACGCAGCCTGAAGACATTCCGTTTGGAAATTCAGAGCGACCGGTAAATCCCTTCCAGGGTGCCGCGAACAAATTCGGCGTCGCACCTGTAGAGCGACGCACGCTGGATGGAATCGTATTCGATTCCGCCATGGAAATGAAGGTGTGGAAAGGCTTGTCGCAGGCCATCAACCCGGAGCACATCCATCGCCAGGTGGCGTTTGAGCTGTTACCAAAGTTCGAGGCTGCGGATGGCGAGAAGGTACGGGCTATCAATTTCGTATCCGATATCGTGCTGGGACCTCTGCCGATCAATTCCAAGTCCATCGTAATCGACGTCAAGGGTATGCTGACTCCGGACTTCCTCCTCAAACGGAAGATGTTTCTGTGGCGCTACCGCCTGCCGCTTTATCTGGCTTCCGGATCGCTGACGTCTGGCAAACGCAAGTCCAACAAGCGACCAAAAGGCGGCGTCAAACTGTCTGTCGAAGCATTGGTGGATCTGTATAGAAAAAATTGGGGACGCTAATTTCCCCGGACAACATTCAATCATGGCAAAACAAAAAGTGCCGGCCGATAATCCTCGGGGGCTGCTGGAATATACCAACGCGTTGGGCAAACGCGCGTTGAATCGAAAAAACGAAATGGCGGAACTGCAGTCCAAAATGGAGATCCTTTCCAAGCAGGCAGAGCAGGACACGTGGCCGAAAGCGATAGATCGGTTGCGCGCTGATCTGGAATATTTGGTTGGGCGCAAGAGGGTAGGTATTGCCGGCGGAGGCACTCTTCCCGGAAGAGGTACTGTGGAGGTATTGGGGCCGTGCGGTCTGGGTTGTACGATCCACATCACGGTCAGGCCCACGACCAGACATGCGGACCGTCATATCAGTGTGCGCCCTGTCGGGATCGGTACACCGGATTTCCATCTGGCTATCGTAAACGACAAGGCAACTTCATGCAGTCCGCCTGGCTCGATTGCCGCCATCAACGGATTGGACTACCGGGCTACCACGCCAGTCCGCTCAGCCCGGCATCTGTTGCGCGTCATGGAGCGGCGGTTCAAACAACGAAAAACCAACAATCATGCAGATCAGTAAATTCCAGCAAGTATTTCGGGTAGCGAAGCCTGGATCCATTATTCGCATCAAGGGCTACCAAAGTCAGGATGGGTCCGTGAAGGACCACGTGGTGGAAATTCTTCAGCCCTACAGTGGGTACCGGGATCTCATTCGTGCATCACGTGACGCATTGGTCCTCAACGAGCACACTTTCGTGACGCCCGACCAGAAGGCCGCATACGCAAAGTTGCGCGCTTCCTACACCCGCACATTGGAGAACCAGGGAGCGACGCCTCGAGATAGCGGGCTGCGTCCCACCACGGGCTATCCGTGTCTGATGGTCGACGACAACAAACCCGGCACCTACATCCTGCTCAATCTGCGGACCGTCGTACCACCGTTTGTTACCAAAGAGGCAGAGGCCAAGACAGCCAAGCGCGCGTCGACGCGGGATCCTGTCAATGTCGAAGCCGACGCAATTGTCAAGACGCTGCCGATTGCGCAATTCATCGGGCGGATGAATTTGGTTCCATCCGCGATCGATGACGTCGAATTGGTGCGCGCATGAATATCCGAACGGTCGGAACAGCAGAGCGGTACAGTGGTGTCGTTCCGGTCGCCACGTTTGATACCCTGGCCCGTTCCCCCGAAGTCACGGATGTGTGTGATACGACCTTCACGCTGCAGACGGCTGGTAAGCTACTGCTAGCGTGGTTACCCAAACCTAGTACCCAAAACCGTGAAGCACTGTGGGGTCGTATCCAGACAGAGCGACTGAAGGTATGGGAATCCCAGCTGAATCCCGCTATCGTAGGACTCGGGCTGCTCGAGAATCAATGGGCGCTCATCTACGATCGAGACGTCGTCGCCGATATTCTGCGCACTGGTTACGATCAGCTGTCCATCGGGGCACTGCATCGACGGTCCAAGAAGCGGGACGAACTGCAGGCTCTGACCGACCAACAGCGCGTCCAAGCCGAATTCTTCCGTAATAATCTGCTACAAGTAAATCTGGGACCATCCACTCCATGGTTCATAACTTTTAGCAGAAACAATGAAATGACCGAAATTTCTCTGTAATGGGTACAAAACAGGTGCTAATGGGTACAAAATGGCGCCTATTGTGGTACAAATTAATCGTTGGCGATGAGGCATTTAACCCACATTTCGGGGGAAATGCTGTTTAGAAAATTTTGAGCTAAAATCACATACTTAAAGCGTTCACAATCAAATGATTACCATTCCAAACTGCCTTTACGAAGGGATTGAACTGCCTCGCCTGTTGAACATTTTCCCGCGACTCGGGAGCTATCTGGCGTCGTCCGAACCTGTCCCGCTTATCCCAGCCTACCCGTGGGTGGCTGTTGAGGGGATTGATGGATCAGGTAAGAGTGAGTTCATCAGACAGTTGGTGCGCTGTCTTTCCGAACAGGGCGTGGTAACGAAAGATTTCCGTATGCCCGGCGCTACTGCGTTCGGCGAAGAATTGCGGAATATCATGAAGTCCGAACAGCCGATACTGACTCACCCGTCCGTGATCGTGCCGGCGATGGCAGCCAATACGATGGATGTATTGGAGCGCATCGTAGCGCCGGAACTACGAAAAGTGACCGGAGAAGTATTACCGTTGGGTAGTCCTTGGTTGGTGTCGGATCGCTGGCCTCTGTTGTCCGGGGGCGTATACCAGGCCGATTATTTCCAACAGATGTCTGACACGCCCATACAGCCCTCGGATTTGTTGTTGGCCTATGGTCCCGTTTGTCCGCCCCTGATCGTGTACATGTGGGTTTCGCCGCAGACTTCCATACGTCGCCGCCCAGACGAGCAAAAGGATCAATTCGAGCGGATGGAGCGCCGCGGTGTAAACGCATACCGTTACGAACAGCTTTTCTGCGAACTTCAGCCTGAGCGGCGTGTTGCGAATACGGAGGATACGAGCTTCATGCTCCCCGCCGTATTCGTCATCGATAACAATCAGGACATGGGGGATGAGGAACGGAGCGCTTTCCTGCTCGCCAAAGCTCGCGAAGTCGTTGACCTGGTGGATAGCACTATCCGGCGGGTAGCGCGTTGATGTTGCAGTGCCGGCTGGAACCTGTCGACTCTCCGGCACCATCGGTCATCATCGAGGTGTCGGATCCTACCGCGGTCCTGCAGGTCTTTTACGCCGGTCAGCATCACAACCTGCTGCCCGGCGAATTGATCAAGCTCAAGCCCAAGTTTTTTCCCGAGTTGCTGCTGTGGTGCCGCAATGGATGGCACAGGCTGTTGGTGCTCGATCGTTGGTCCGCTGACCACGGCTGGTCCAATATCTGGAGCCAGTAATGGATTAATTGCACCGGAGGCGCAGCGGCGTAATATTGGAGCCCATGCCAAAAATTACACCTCGCGACCCACGGGAGAACCCACAACCAGGGGATGTCATCAGCCGTCCCGGCAAACGGGACAATTATCTGACTCGTTCGGTCATTCGCCGAAGACACGAGCAGGTGTGGTACAGCTCAGGCGGTTCAGATAAGGTTCGGGAAATATTTCTCGGCAACTGGATCGAATGGGCTCGGGATTCCGAAGTGATAACAATGGGCGACGTGGCCCTCGCAGGAGCGTAAACACGACAACAATATCAGATGAGCAAACTTCATACTGGGTCGATCAGGCCCGAAAATACGTTCGACGTATCGTATGCCGGCGTACTGCGCCAGCTGTTGGAAAATGGATTTTTGATCGGCAGTGGCCGCACGGCTGATTCGTTTACGATGTTGCCGGCCATGCAGGTCAGGCACGACATGCGGGCGGGATTTCCGCTGACTACGCTGCGGAAGTTGGGCACCAAATTCATGAAGGTCGAGCTGCTTGGATTTCTTCGCGGCATAACGGATAAGTCCTGGTATCAGAAGCATGGCTGTCGGATCTGGGACGAGTGGTGCAATCCGACCAAGGTGGCGTATTCGAAGGATGATCCGGAAATCCAGGCCAAGATGGCAGCCGAGATGGACCTGGGTCCGATCTACGGCAAGCAGTTGCGGGATTTCCGGGACTATCGGATTAACAAAGGGACGAATCCCCATGAAGCGCCCGAGCTGCAACATACTGGTGTTGATCAACTGACCGACGTGCTGTTTGAGCTGAAGAAGAGTCCGTTCAGTCGCCGCCTGGTCGTATCCTACTGGAATCCGACGGCGCTGCAGCAAATGGCACTACCGACCTGCCATTTCGCCTGGCAGCTCATGGTTACGGGCAAGGCCCCAGACGGGCGGTATATCCTGTCATTGGAGTGGCGCCAACGCAGTACCGACATCATCCTCGGCACGCCCACCAACATGGTCCACTACGCCCTGCTACTCTGGCTCATCTGCGAACTTCCCGGATACCGCGAGATGTTCACACCCGGGCAGGTCATCGGTGATCTGGGTCACACCCATATCTATTCGAAACACATCGAGGAAGGTGCGGAGGAATTGTTGGTCAGAAAACCTTTTGCCCATCCCACCATCCGTTCGGTCATCCCGATCGAAAACATGGTCGATTGGGATCCGGCTTTGATCATGCTGGACGACTACCAGGCGCACCCGAAGAAGGATTTTACGATCGCGATCTGATGAGCGCTGAACATATGGATACCGATGCATCGGCCACGGACATCCGGAAGCTGAATGGCGACTTCATTGCTTGCCTAATACAGGCACCAACACCGGCAGCCGCACGAGCCGCACGGGCAGCTGTGCAGTTTACCAGGCTGCGACTTTACAGTGGCATGATCGTGTGGGGCAGAACGTACCGGCTGTATCGCAAGATGCAGCGGAACCGGCATTCGCAGGAGAAGCTTCGGCTAGCGCGTCAGGAATTGTCGGAACGCATGCTGAATCGCGTCGAGTGCTGTTCCCTATCTGAGTACGCGTTTGGTACTGCAGTGGTTCCTACCAGCAAGCCGCTGTTCCGGACATGATCAGCGGCCCCGAAATCGTCATGCTGCATCCAGAGGAATATGGATTGCAGGAGGCTGTTGTGGCGGCGGCACGCAAGGTGACGGCCGCACTGGATCACGGACGCGATCCATCCCGAGCCAGCATTCGGGCGCTCCATGCGGCCGTGTGGGCTATGACTACCGTGACGCCAGCACAGCAGGATGAGTGGGACGAAATTGTCCGCAACAGCTGATATGGGAGGCTGGAAACCTTTCTCAAATTGCGCGAGTTGCCCGAAACCCGCGGGTGATACGCCGCCGGATATGCCGGCACCTAATCCGACACACTGGAGGCTACTGGACAAGCATATTTGCGCACACGCGTACGCACTGAAGGTACTGTATCCAGACTGTACAAATTACGAAGGCGTTAAAGTGTTGGTGTTTCGGGGTTGGTTTAATCCGAACAGAATACATCTGGATCCCCACTTCAGCCCTGCGCTGGATGCGCCAATTGCTCGCTTTGCTCCTACTACTGAGGGATGGCTGCTGGCTATTACGCTGGCAGAGCATCTTAGCACGTGATCAGCGACGCACTCACACCGGAGTTGGGAAATATCTTCCCATTTGAATATGCTGGCGGCGGTTATTTCCGCCGCCGAGGAGCACCCACAGGCCAGCCTGCAGAAATTCTGCATGGTATGCAGGCCATCCAATTCGTCTACGACGCAATGACATCCACTCAGCAATCCAACAATGCCCACACCGTTGAGCAAACCACAGCCGGGTAATCCGGCTCCCACAGGCAAAATATGGCGTTCCTTCCAGCCGCATCGTTCGATGCTGCTCGACATGGTTACGCAGCAGACTACCCGGTTCGAAAAAGCCGTCATGGAGTTGATCATGAACGGCATTGATGCCGGCGCTACGCAGATTGGAGTCACGCTGGATTCCAACTGGCTGCAGGTGCAGGATAATGGGAAGGGGCTGCCGCACGATGAGGAAACGATGCTGGCCTGCTTCCAGTCGGTTGGTAATCCTCAC
>CALMFQ010000565.1 GCA_937863215.1 uncultured Pseudomonadota bacterium | reverse complement strand
TTCGAACCAGTCTTCATCCACAACGTGGGCAGGGATGGTTACGTGCTGTTCTTTACCACGGGTATCGGTAAAACGCAGATCGACGTAACGAACTTCGTTTTCCTGGATCATTTTCAATACATTGGCGACCGCCATTTAATTCTCCTATCTGCTAGCTTGGGTGGTACTGGATAGAAATCGTCCGGATCAACGGCAATAAAGCATGACGATGATAGCGTGCCAATAAAGCATGAATCATGCCAAGCAAATAACGCAAAAAAGCTATTGTGCCACAAGACACTTATGACAAGCCAGCGCCAGCCCGATGCACCACACGAGTGCGCACACAGAAAAAATGCACCAAATTAGAGCATGGAGCTTGATTTGGCTTCGCCGCCCGCCATTTGCGATAATGAAAGTCGAATCATCGAGCAGGAGCACGACATGAGCCAGACCAACAATATCCTGATGGCCGCCAAACAGCGTGCCGAATCCATGCAGCTCCCCTATTCCGGTGCAGTGACGCCGGAAGAAGCGCTGCATCTGCTGCAGAACCTGCCGTCGGCGAAACTGGTCGATGTCCGCAGCAACGCCGAGTGGAATTTCGTCGGCATCATTCCCGGTGCGATCAATATCGAGTGGAAGACGTTTCCCGGCATGATCGACAACCCGAATTTCCTCGCCCAGCTGAAACATCAGGTCGATCCGGAATCGCTGGTCCTGTTCATCTGCCGCACCGGTGCACGCTCGGATCAGGCCGCACGGGCTGCCGCAGCGCACGGCTTCAGCGATTGCTTCAACGTGCTGGAAGGCTTCGAAGGCGATAAGGACGGCAATCACCAGCGCGGCAAGCTCAACGGCTGGAAAGCGAAAAACCTGCCGTGGGCACAAAGCTGATGCGACTGTTGCTTGCCGTGATCGTGGCGGCCGGCGCCGCGGTGTTGTGGCTCAAGCCCGCACTGCTGCAGCAGGCAGGCCTGACAAAGCCGCCGGGCTCATCCGCCAAGGTAGTCAAATGGCGCGATGCCAACGGCCAGACGGTATTCGGCGATGCCGGCACAGCGCCGGCAGGAGCCAAGACCGAAACAGTGACACTGGCTGCGCCCAACGTCGTCAGCCTGCCCAAGGCAGCCCCCGCTTCGCCGGCGCACACGCCTCGGCTGGGTACCGCCTCCGGCAGCAGCGATGAGGTGATTGCACCGCCGCCCCAGCCGCGCAATCTGGCGCTGGAACGCATCGAGGCCACCTTCTCCGGAGCAAAGAACAAGCCATGATTGAAGACCGTTACGCCGTCATCGGCAACCCCGTCGAGCACAGCAAATCGCCGCAGATTCATGCCGCATTTGCCGCACAGACTGCGCAGCACATGCGCTACGACCGGCTGCTGGCGCCACTGGACGGGTTTCGCGCCCAGGTTCAGGCATTTTACGCAGCCGGCGGCAAGGGGCTGAACGTGACCGTGCCATTCAAGCAGGACGCCTGGCGTCTGGCAATGCGCCTGTCGAAGCGCGCGCAACTGGCCGAAGCGGTGAATACCCTGCGCTTCGACGGCCCCACCATCTACGGCGACAACACCGATGGCGTCGGCTTGTGCACCGACATTTGCGACAATCTGGGCGTGGCGCTGCAGGGCAAACGCATTCTGCTGCTGGGTGCCGGCGGTGCCGTGCGCGGTGTGCTGCTGCCGCTGCTGGAGCGGCATCCGGCGAGCCTGACCGTCGCCAATCGCACCGCTGCCAAAGCACAGCAACTGGCCGAGCAATTCGCCAGCCACGGCCCGGTCAGCGGCGGCGGCTATGCCGATCTCGCCGGCCAGAGCTTCGACGTCATCATCAACGGCACCTCGGCCAGCCTCACGGATGAGCTGCCGCCGCTGCCGTCCGGCTGTTTCGCCAGCGGCAGCCTGGCTTACGACATGATGTACGGCAAGGGCCTGACGCCGTTTCTGCAATTCGCACAGCAACAAGGTGCGGCGCGCCAGGCAGACGGGTTGGGCATGCTGGTGGAACAGGCGGCAGAGTCGTTTCTGCTGTGGCGTGATGTCAAACCGCGCACCCTGCCGGTGATCGCGCAGTTGCGGACAGGTTTATGCTGAGGTGGGTCGGCCGCGGCCTGCTGGCGCTGTCAGTCGTGATTCTGCTGTATCAGCTATGGCTGTTTACCCATGTCTGGTGGTGGGTGGGTCACAACCCGTCGGCCAGCGCATTTATGGAACAGCAACTGGCCAAGCTGCAGGAAGAAGACCCACAAGCCGCGCTCAGCCACAAATGGGTGGCTTACGACAGGATTTCGCCCAACCTGAAAAGCGCACTGATCGCAT
>CALMFQ010000564.1 GCA_937863215.1 uncultured Pseudomonadota bacterium | reverse complement strand
GGATGTTCGAGTGTTCGAACACCGCATCCACGCCGTATTCGGTATGCAGGCGATGCGCCACCACTTCAAACTGCAGCACGCCTACCGCACCCAGGATCAAGTCCGCGCCGCTGGCCGGCTTGAATACCTGCACCGCACCTTCTTCGCCCAATTGCTGCAGGCCCTTGTACAGCTGTTTCACTTTCAGCGGGTTGCGGATGCGTACCGAGCGGAACAGCTCCGGCGCAAAGAACGGAATGCCGGTGAACGTCAGCTGTTCGCCTTCGCTAAAGCTGTCGCCGATCTGAATGTTGCCGTGGTTGGGGATGCCGATGATGTCGCCGGCGTAGGCTTCGTCCACCTGCTCGCGGCTGGAGGCGAGGAAGGTCACCACGCTGGACGCAGAAACATCGCGTTTCAGGCGCAGGTGCGACATTTTCATGCCGCGCTCGAACTTGCCGGAGCAGACGCGCAGGAAGGCAATCCGGTCGCGATGTTTCGGGTCCATATTGGCCTGGATCTTGAACACGAAGCCGGAGAATTTGGCTTCGCCCGGATCGACCGAACGCACCGTGGCATCGCGCTCCGCCGGGGCTGGCGCCCAATCCACCAGCGAATTGAGAATTTCGCGCACGCCGAAGTTGTTGATCGCCGAGCCGAAAAATACCGGTGTTTGCGTACCGGCTCTGAATGCTTGCAGATCGAACGGATGCGACGCACCCTGCACCAGCTCGATTTCCATTTTCAGCTGCTCCATTTCCAGCGGGAACAATTCCATCAGGCGCGGGTTGTCGATGCCTTTGATCACTTCGCTGACGGTTTGGTCGGCTTTTTCCTGGCCGGCGTCGAACAGTAGCACTTCATCGTTGAGGATGTGATACACACCGCGGAAAGTCTTGCCCATGCCGATTGGCCAGGTGACTGGCGCACACTGGATTTTCAGCACGTTTTCCACTTCGTCCAGCAGTTCCAGCGAATCGCGCACTTCACGGTCGTATTTGTTCATGAAAGTGACGATCGGCGTGTTGCGCAGGCGGCAGACGTTGAGCAGCTTGATGGTCTGTTCTTCCACGCCCTTGGCGGCGTCGATCACCATCAGCGCCGAATCCACGGCGGTCAACACGCGGTAGGTATCTTCGGAGAAGTCCTGGTGGCCCGGGGTGTCGAGCAGGTTGATCACGTGTTCGCGGTAGTCGAACTGCATCACCGAGCTGGCGACCGAAATACCGCGCTGCTTCTCGATCTCCATCCAGTCAGACGTTGCGAATTTGCCGCTTTTCTTGCCTTTGACGGTGCCGGCCATCTGGATTGCGCCGGAGAACAGCAGCAGTTTTTCCGTCAGCGTGGTTTTACCGGCATCCGGGTGGGAAATAATGGCGAAGGTGCGGCGTCGCGCAACTTCTTGCTGGATTTGCTCGAGTGACATGGATCGATTTTCAGTGCGGCAAAAAAGGCCGAATTTTATCAAAAACTTGGCTCCACCGATATGTCGCCGCAGCGGCCGGTGCGCAGCTTGGAGGCCAACGACTCGCAGCGGGCGGGATGCATTCCCGTGAATCGGCGGCTTATAGTGGAGAGATATGGTTAACGGATAGGAAAAATCATGCTGATCGGCGTACCCAAGGAAATCAAGGTGCACGAATACCGGGTTGGTCTGCTACCGGGGTCGGTGCGTGAACTGGTCGCACACGGCCACCGGGTGATGGTAGAAAATGGCGCCGGTAGCGGTGCCGGATTCAGCGATGCCGATTATCTGGCGGCTGGCGCGACGCTGCACGCCAGCGTTGCCGATATCTACGCGCAGGCGGCAATGATCGTCAAGGTAAAGGAACCGCAGCCCGGCGAACGCGCCATGTTGCGCGCAGGGCAGATTCTGTTCACTTATCTGCATTTGGCGGCGGACAAACAGCAGACGCTGGATCTGCTGCGCAGCGGCGCCACCTGCATTGCCTACGAGACCATCGGCAGCGCGGGCGGCGGCCTGCCGTTGCTGGCGCCGATGTCGGCGGTGGCGGGGCGTCTGTCGGTGCAGGCCGGAGCCACCTGCCTGGAGAAAATCAGCGGCGGGCGTGGCGTGTTACTGGGTGGTGTGCCTGGGGTGATGCCGGCGCAGGTGGTGATCCTCGGTGCCGGCGTGGTTGGCAGCCATGCGGCAACCATTGCTGCCGGCATGGGGGCGCAGGTTACCGTGCTGGATCGCAATCTGGATGCGCTGCATCGTATCCAGCTGCAATTCGGCAGCCGGCTGCAGACCATGTACTCGACTACCGAGGCAATCGCTACCGCAGTGCGGAATGCCGATCTGCTGATCGGCGGAATCCTGATCCCGGGGGCGGCTGCGCCGAAGCTGGTCACGCGCGAGATGGTCAAGTCGATGCCGGATGGCGCGGCGATTGTCGATGTCGCGATCGATCAGGGGGGCTGTTGCCAGACTTCGCGGCCGACCACGCATGCCGACCCGGTGTACCTCGACGAAGGCGTGGTGCATTACTGCGTGACCAACATGCCGGGCGCTGTGCCGCGCACATCGAGCTTTGCGTTGAACAATGCAACCCTGCCGTTCGTGCTGCGCCTGGCCAATTCCGGAGTGAAAGGTGCATTGACGGATGACATATATTTTCGCAGCGGCTTGAATATCTGCGCTGGCGAACTTGCCAATTTTGCCGTCGGCGAAGCGCTGGGAATTGCAGCGGTGGCGCCAGAAAAGGCGTTGCAGACGCTTTGAAGTGTTTGCTCCAGAGGCAGAACCGGCGCGGCAGGGCAGGCTGTATGCGGCGAGCAGGATAGTGTTGATTCGAGTATAAGATTATACTAAAGTACTGTTACTGATCGAAGCAACGCATCTGCCTCAAACCGCACGTACCGGGAGATTAGCAATGGCGCAAATCATTGATATGGCCAAGTATCGCAAGCCAGTGAAACAAACCAAGGAGCCTGGCCCGGTTTATTTTTGCACCCGTTGTTGCGCCGATCTGTTCCATTTGCACCCGTCGGGCGATATCCGCTGTGTGGAATGCGGTGCGATCATGCGCAATATCGGTGTGGTGCCGGTAGACCGCAGTAATGTCGGTCAATGACACTGTCCTGCCAGCGCCGGATTCCCGCTGATCCGACTCTTGTTGTATTTCTCGCTGTTCCCCTGCTAAATTAAAGGCTGGCGCGGTTTCCGGCGCCAGCCAGTCCAAATTCCCGTGTAGCGTCGTTGTGGAGTAGGCGAGATGAATCCTCGCGCATCAATTCTGTTGTTCTGCAGTGTTTTTTTCCTTGCCCGTGCAGCATTTGCCAACGAAGCCGCGATCGAAGTGTTGAGCAAGACCGGCAGTTTCGAGGAGGTGCGCGACAATCTGGCGCTGGAGGTTACCCGGCGCGGCATGGCGTTGACCCATTCGATCCAGATCAACGACATGCTGGAAAAAACGGCCAGGGAAGTGGGTGCGATTCGCCCGGTATATGTCAACGCCGAGGCGCTCGAATTTTGCAGTCCCGGTCTCGGGCGCAAGCTGATGGAAGCCAACAGCAGCAATATCGTTTACTGCCCGCTGATGGTCAGTATTTATGTTGTGCCCGAGGCGCCGAAGGTCGTCAATGTAGCCTACCGACGCATTCCCAAGGGCGGCTCGACTCAGGCGCAAAAATTGTTTCGCGACGTGGATGCGCTGGTGATCGGCATCATCAAGGATGCACTGAATCCGCCCAAGACCGAGCCGGACGAGAAGGAAAGTGCTGTGCGCAAGGCGCCGCTGGCGCCCTTGGCAGCGGTGCGGACTGCGGGCTGAGCCGGTGCAGGCACTGTTTGCCATTGCTGTCGGCGCTTCGCTGGGGGCGTGGCTACGCTGGGGATTGGGCTTGTGGTTGAATCCGCTCAGCAAAATGATGCCGCTCGGTACTCTGGCTGCCAACCTGCTCGGTGGCCTGTTGGTCGGGATTGCATTTGCCGCATTCGACCAGCATCCGCACTGGCCGCAGTCGCTCAAACTGCTGTGCATCACCGGCTTTCTCGGTGGCCTGACCACGTTTTCCACCTTTTCCGCCGAAGTGACCGCGATGTTGCTGAATGGTCATTTGGGGCAGGCGTTGGTAACGGCTTCACTTCACTTGATTGGTTCGTTACTATTGACCGCATTCGGTATTTTCCTGGTCAGGTTGTCATGATGAAAACTCTGCTGCATGCGCTGCGCGTGCTGATGTTGTGTTGCGGTATCTGGTTTGCGGCTGGAGCCAATGCCGCGCCGGTGCCGGCTGTGGGCAGCAATGCGCCGGATTTTTCGCTGGCGGATCAGAATGGTGTTCTGCAGTCGTTGTCGCAGTATCGTGGCAAGTGGGTGGTGCTGTACTTCTATCCGAAGGATGACACGCCTGGCTGTACCGAGCAGGCGTGCAAATTCCGCGATGATTTCGCCGTGCTGAAAATTCTCGGTGCAGAAGTGCTGGGTATCAGCGTTGACGATCATGCCTCGCATGTCGATTTTGCCAGGAAGCACAAGCTGCCGTTTCCATTGCTCTCCGACAAGGATGGCAATGTCGCGTCGGCTTACGGCTCGCTACGCGATCTGCTGATCACCAGAATTGCCAAGCGCAATACCTTCCTCATCAATCCGCAAGGGCGCATCGAGCGCGTGTATCAGGGCGCGGATACGGCGAAGAATTCCGCCGAAATTATTGCCGCCCTGCGCCAGCTAACCGGCAAGCCATAAGCCCGACTTGGATGCCATTCACGCACGACGGCCCGCGATAGCGGGCCGTCTGCTTTCCGCCGCGGCGAGGCTGGGCGGCCTGTTATAATCTGCGCTTTGCCAACTGGAAGCCAATTCGATGCCGTTGCTTACCATTGATAAAGCCTGCCTCGCGTTCGGCCACGTGGCTCTGCTCGATCGTGCCGATTTTTCGATTGATGCCGGAGAGCGGGTCGGCCTGATCGGACGCAACGGCTGTGGCAAATCCTCATTATTGAAGGCGATGGCCGGCGTTAGCCATCTGGATGACGGCAAGATCGTACGCGTCAAGGATCTGCGTCTGGCCTACGTGTCGCAGGAGCCGCAGTTCGCGCCCGGCCAGAGCGTATTCGAGGCGGTAGCCGAGGGTTTGGGCGAATTGCGCCGGCTGTTGCTCGATTACCACCAGATCAGTGCCCGGATGGGGGCTGCAGATGCCGATGTCGAGGCGCTGCTTGGCAGCATGCACGAATTGCAGAATGAACTGGAGCGCCTCGACGGCTGGCGCTTCAACAGTCTGGTCGAGTCGGTGCTGAGCCATCTGAACCTGGCTGCGGACACGCCGATCGACAGCCTTTCCGGTGGCTGGAAAAAGCGCGTGGCACTGGCGCGTGCGCTGGTGGCCGAACCCAATCTGATGCTGTTGGACGAGCCTACCAATCACCTCGACGTAGCGGCGATCGAATGGCTGGAAAAGTTGCTGCAGGGCTTTGCCGGAGCGGTGGTGGTCATCACGCACGACCGGCGCTTTCTGGACAATATCTCCACTCGTATTGTCGAACTGGATCGGGGCGTGCTGGTCAGCTTTCCCGGCAATTTCTCCACTTACCAGACGCGCAAAGCGGAAATGCTGGAGATGGAGGCGGTGGTACAGCGCAAGGCCGACCGCCTGCAGGCGCAGGAAGAAGTCTGGATTCGCAAGGGGGTCGAAGCGCGCCGCACCCGCAGTGAAAGCCGCATCCGCCGGCTGGAGCAACTGCGCAAGGATCGCGCCGCGCGGCGCGAACAGCAAGGCCAGGTACAGTTCAACATTGACAGTGGCGAGCGCTCCGGCAAGCTGGTAGCGGAGTTGGAGCACGTTTCCAAGGCCTACGGCGGCAAAATCATCATTCGCGATTTTTCCACTCGTATCCAGCGCGGCGATCGTATTGGCCTGCTGGGGCCGAACGGCGCCGGCAAAACTACGCTGCTGAAGCTGATTCTCGGTGAATTGCAGCCGGACTCTGGCTCGGTGAAGCAGGGTACCAAGCTGGAAATCGCCTATTTCGACCAGTTCCGCACCCAGCTCGACGAAAATGCCGCCGTTATCGATGTGGTGAGCCAGGGGCACGAATTCATCGAAATCGGCCAGACGCGCAAGCACGTCATCAGCTATCTGGAAGATTTCCTGTTTGCGCCGGAGCGTGCCCGTTCGCCGGTGCGTTCGCTGTCCGGCGGCGAGCGCAACCGGCTGCTGCTGGCGCGCCTGTTTACCCGCCCGGCCAACGTGCTGGTGCTGGACGAGCCGACCAACGATCTGGATATCGATACCCTCGATCTGCTGGAGCAGCTGCTGGCCGATTATCCCGGTACTGTATTCCTCGTCAGCCACGACCGTGCGTTTCTCGATAATGTGGTAACCCAGGTTATCGCGTTCGAGGGCGACGGACTGCTGCGTGAATATGTCGGCGGCTACAGCGACTGGGTGTTGGCGCAGAGCCGTGCCGCGGCGCCGCAGCTGTCGTCGGCGCCACAAGCGCGCGTTGCCGACAAGGCTGCCGAACCGGCTCCGCAGCGCCAGCGTTCGGTCAAACTGAGTTATAACGAAACCCGCGAACTGGCAGCGTTGCCGCAGCAGATCGAAACGCTGGAGCAGGAAAGCGCCGGGCTGAACCAGCAGCTGCTCGATCCGGACTTGTTCCGCACCGATCCGGCGCGCGGTGCGCAGATTCATGCGCGTGTCGAGGAAATCGAACTGCAGTTGCTGGAGATGCTGGCACGCTGGGAGGAGCTCGAATCCCGGCAAAAGGGCTGAAAAGCTTGCCTATTGGCCGTTTGCTGCCAAGATTAAGAAACATTACTTGTCCGATATTCGTGGGAAGGGCCGGTGCGCTGGACGGGGCGCAACCCGGTACCGAACATGCCGCATAACTACACCACCTTTTACAATCTGCGTCTGTGGCTGTCGGCGCTATTCGGGATGTTCGGCATCCTGCTGGTCGGCATCACCGTCTGGTCGATCGTCGATAGCCGTGAGCGCACGCTTGACGATGCCCGGCTGCAGTCGAGCCGGTTGGCGCGCAGTCTGGAGGAGCATGCCAGCCGCACCATGATCTCCGCGCAGCAGGCGATGCAGCCGGTGGTCGAGCTGGTCGAACGGCTGGGCGGTGTCGATGGCGTTGCAGAGCCGCCGTTGTATGCCTTGATGCGCGACCGCATTGCGGTGACGCCGCAGATCCGCGGCATCATCGCCATCCGCAGCAACGGCATGCTGCATGCACATGGGTTGATCTATCCGGTCGGGCGGGTGTCGCTGGCCGATCGAGATTATTTCACCCTGCACCGCGAGGACCCCGGCCTCGAATACCTGCTGTCATTGCCACTTACCAGCCGCACCGACGGCAAATTGCTGATTCCGCTGACACGGCGTGTGTCGCGCCCGGATGGCAGCTTCGGCGGCGTGATCCTGACCGGCCTGGAGCCGGATTATTTTGCCCGTTTCTATACCTCGCTGGAAATGCCGGAAGGCTCGGTGATCGCGCTGTACAACGAGCGGGGCCAGGAATTGCTGCAATTCCCCGGTGCCGACGGTTATCTGTCGTCGCGCCCGGTTGCGGTTGCACCTGCGCGCCTGCAGGCGCTGGCGCAACGGCCGGAGGTGACGGTGGCGCGCGATCTGATCGGTACGCAGGAGCGCCTGTATGCAGTCAAGGCATCCACCTCGCCGCGCCTGTACGTGGTGGTGGGGGTCAGTCTGGGGCAGGCGCTGGCCGGCTGGGAGAGGGAGCGTAACCAGCGACTGACATTGCTGGCCATTGCCTTGCTGGCGCTGGGTCTGCTGTTCTGGATGGCGATGCGGCAATTGCGGCATGCGCAGGAGTCGGATCGGCAACTGGCATTGACGCAATTCGCGGTCGACCAGTCGCCGGATTTTGTGCTCTGGCTGCGCCAGGATCTGACTGTTGCCTACGTCAATGCGGTGGTCTGCGACCGGCTGCGCATTGCCCGCAGCGATCTGATCGGGCACCCGATTTCGTCGACGCGTTTACTGGCTGACGATGTCGATTGGCAGCAGTTACTGGCGCGCACCGACCAGCATTTGCGCATCCAGTTCGAAGCGGTGCTGAGCCCGAGCCGCGGCGAGCGCATTCCGGTGGAGATGGTGCTCAACCGGCTGCTGTTCGATGGCGATACCTGTTACTGCGTCGCCGCACGCGACATCAGTGAGCGCCGCCGTGGCGAAGCCGAATTGCGCCGCCATCGCGACCAGCTGCAGCAACTGGTTGACGAGCGCACCGCTGAGTTGCGCGCCATTTTTGCCGCAACGCCGCTGGCCATCCTGATGACCGTGGAGAGTCGTATCCGGCTTGTCAATCCTGCATTGGAAGGCATGTTCGGCGTGGCAGAGCGGGATTTGCTCGGCATGGGAGCAGAGCAGCTGTTCGCCGATTTTACCGGTGCGCAGCGCTTTCGCGACGCCGCTGCTGCAGTGCTGCGCGGCGGCGGCGTGTTCAACGACGAAATCCTGTTCCGGCGCTGCGATGGCGGCGTGTTCTGGGCCAACGTTTACTGCCGGGCGATCGACGGCGTGCATCCGGAGATCGGCACCATTGCACTGATCGAGGATATCAGCTGCCGCCGCCGCGCCGAAGCGCAACTCAAGCGCAGCGAGGAGCTGAACCGCACCATCATCGAAACCTGTGCCGATGGCTTCGTATTATTCGATGCCGATCTGCAGCTGCAGCTGGTGAACCCGGCAATGCGCATCATGCTGGGCTATGATCGCGAGGATTTTGCCAGCCGCTTCAGCTCGCAGGCTCTACTTGGCATGCCGTCCGGCTTGCAGACACCGACTGCCGTTGCCGGCTGGCTGCGTCAGGCCGACAACGGCGTGGAGATAGTGCTGCCGTCGCGCAGCGGTGCCTCCATCCCGGTGCTGGTCAATCGTACGGCATTGTGGGATGAACAGGGGGCGATGCGTTATGTGTTTGCGTTTTACACCAATATCGCCCAGCAGAAAGCCATCGAATACGCACTGACCGAAGCCAAGGAGGCCGCTGAGGCGGCCAGCCTGGCCAAGTCGAGTTTTCTTGCCAGTATGAGCCATGAGTTGCGCACACCGATGCATGCCATTCTCAGTTATTCCGGGCTGGGCCTGGAAAAGGCAGAATCGGCGGCCGATGAGCAGTTGCGGCGCTATTACGAGCGTATCAACGTCAGCGGCAAGCGGCTGCTGACCTTGATCAACGATCTGCTCGATCTGGCCAAGCTGGAAGCCGGCAAGATGAGCTACGACCTCGGCCCGTGCCGCTTGCAGGATCTGGTCGAGGATGCGCTGGCGGAAATCCGTCCGCTGCTCGACAGTCGCGGCCTGTGTCTGAGCTACCAGCCCGATGCGCAGCCGATTGCGCTGATCTGCGATCGCAACCGGATCATTCAGGTGCTGGTCAATCTGCTGGGCAACGCCGCCAAATTCACCCCCGAGGGCAAATCCATCTATCTCGGCTATCTGCACAATCAGCCGATGCGGCGCGGCGGAATCGGTGCCGGAATCCGCCTGCGCGACGAAGGGCCGGGAGTGGCGCTGGACGAGCTGGAGGCGATTTTCGACAAGTTCACTCAGGGCAGCACCACCCACAGCCAGGGGGGCGGCACCGGGCTGGGGCTGGCGATCTGTCGCGATATCGTGCGCGACCACGGTGGCGAGGTTTACGCCAGCAACGATCCGGGCGGTGGCGCCATATTCACCTTGCTGTTGCCGGCAGAGAGCTGAGTCGCCGGCGAATAGCGGTTCAGGTTTTGGCGTACAGCACGAACACTGTTGGCCGCTTGTGCAGATCGGGTTTTTGTTTGGGCCATTCGCCGGCGCAGCGGGAAACGATCTGTTCCGTTGCCGTGCTCAGGTCGGTAGCGCTGCAGATCAGCGTCGCTGGCGCACAGGTTTGCAGCAGTGTTTCCAGCATCTGGTTGTTGCGATACGGGGTTTCGATGAAGGCAATCGCTTCGTCGAACTGGCGCGAGCGTTTTTCCAGCGTCTGCAGCGCCTGTTTGCGTTCGTTGGCGTCGACCGGCAGGTAGCCGTGGAAGCTGAAGCGCTGGCCGTTGGCTCCCGATGCCATCAATGCCAGCAGGATCGACGACGGCCCGATCAGCGGCTTGACCGGAATGCCGCGCCGGTGCGCCAGCCGCACCAGGTTGGCTCCGGGGTCGGCGATTGCCGGGCAGCCGGCTTCCGACATCAGGCCGACATCCGTTCCGTCCAGCAACGGTTGCAGCAGCGCATCCAGTGCTGTGGGCGGCGTATGTTCATTGAGCTCCGCCAGTTGCAGTTCGCGCAACGGCGTGCCGACGTTGAGCCATTTCAGATGCTGGCGCGCGGTCTTGCCGTTTTCCACGATGAAATGCTGCAGCCGGTCGGCAATTGTCGCAGTACCGGCCGGCAGGGTCTGTTCCAGCGGACTGTCGCCCAGCGGCGTCGGAATCAGGTAAAGCGTACCTTTGGCCATCACAGAATCCTGAAACCGACGTTCTGCAGCATGTTGATCAGCTCGATCAATGGCAGCCCGATCAGTGCGTTCGGGTCGCTGCCCTGCATCGATTCGATCAACACGATTCCCAGCCCTTCGGATTTGGCGCTGCCGGCACAATTGTATGGTTGTTCCTTGTGCAGATAGGTTTCGATGAATGCGTCGTCGATATCGCGGAAACGGACTTCGGTCTGCACGTCTTTGACCTGGCTCGTGCCGCTGCGGCTGTCGTACAGCGCCAGCGCGGTGTGAAAAATCACGCTGCGGCCACGCATCTGTTGCAGCTGTGCGACGGCGCGCTCGTGGGTGCCGGGTTTGCCGATCTGCAGGTTATCGAGTGTTGCGACCTGATCCGAGCCGATGATCAGTGCACCCGGGTAACTCTCCGCCAGCGCCATTGCCTTGGCCTGCGCCAGCCGCAGTGCGGTGTCGGCGGGGCCTTCGCCGGGCAGCGGTGTTTCGTCGATATCGGGTGCGCCAACCTCGAACGGGATGCTCAGCCGTTGCAGCAGTTCGCGGCGGTAGGGAGAGGTCGAGGCGAGTACGAGTGTGGGATTGGGCATGCAAAACCTCGGATCAAAGCTCCGGAATCGCAGGCAAGCCCGCGCCGGATAAAGATATTTTGACAATAGAAGCGAAAGATTATAACATGCGCGGTTTATGTCAAAACCCTTGATTATCGACAGCGCCGAATTCGCCCGGGAGCACGGCAGCCTGAGCGGCGAAATCGAATTGCGCAGCTTGAGCCGAGTGCTTGGCAGTGTGCAAAGTCGTGACGGAACAATCCGTTACCAATTGCACGGCAGCGTCGATCGTTTCGAACGTCCGGTGTTGCGGCTGCAGGTGGCGGGTAGTGTCGAGCTGTTGTGCCAGCGCTGCCTCAAACCGTTCGGTTTTGTCATCGATAGCGATTCGCGGCTGACTCTGTTCGGCAGCGAGGCGGATATCGATACGGCAGCCGAGCAGGATGAGGAGCTGGACGGCATTGTTGCCCAGCACGAGCAATCGGTGGTCGATCTGATCGAGGACGAAATTCTGTTGGCCTTGCCATTGGCGCCAAAACACGATGTGTGTGCGGCCGAAGGCAAAACCGGTGGCGCTGACGGCAAGCCTAACCCGTTTGCAGTATTGCAGCAGCTAAAGGTAAACAAGCAGGCCGACCCGGATTAATATTGATTTTTGCTAAGGAGTCACACAAATGGCAGTTCAACAGAATAAGAAATCCCCGTCGAAGCGCGGCATGCATCGTGCGCACGACTTCCTGACTGCGCCGGGCTTGGCTGTTGAGCCGGTAACCGGTGAGGTTCACCTGCGTCACCACATCAGCCCGAACGGTTTCTACCGTGGCAAGAAAGTCATTCGCACCAAGGGCGAATAAGTCTGAAAGAACCCTGATCCAGCAGATCAGGGTTTTTTTCTATTGCCAGTACAAACGTCTGGCTGCCACAATTCCCGCTTCCTGTTTCAAGTACCGCATCCATGGTCCAAACAATGGACATTACCGTAGCAATCGATGCGATGGGCGGTGATCATGGAACCCATGTCACTGTACCTGCCGCACTCAAGTTTCTGCACAATAATCCCAACGTCAACCTGATTCTGGTCGGTCTGCAAGATGCGATCGCAGCGGAACTGCTCGCACAGCGGGCAGAGCCGGGGCCGCGCTTGCGGATTCATCACGCTTCCGAAGTGGTGACGATGGACGAGGCGCCGGCACTGGCGCTGAAGAACAAGAAAGACTCGTCGATGCGGGTCGCGGCCAATCTGGTGAAAACCGGCGAGGCGCACGCTTGCGTCAGCGCCGGCAATACCGGTGCGCTGATGGCGATCAGCCGTTTCGTACTGAAAACCCTGCCCGGCATCGAACGGCCGGCGATTGCCAAGATGCTGCCGAATGTCGGTGGCGGCACGACCTGCGTGCTGGATCTCGGTGCCAATGTCGATTGCACGCCGGAGCAACTGGTTCAGTTCGGCATCATGGGCGCGATGCTGGTTGCCGCGGTGAAGCACATCGAACGCCCCACTGTCGGCTTGCTCAACATCGGCTCGGAAGAGATCAAGGGCAATGAAGTGGTAAAGCAAGCGGGCGAGTTGTTACGCAATTCCGGCCTGCGTTTTCACGGCAACGTCGAGGGTAACGACATCTTCAAGGGTACCACCGATGTCGTGGTATGCGACGGCTTTACCGGCAATGTTGCGCTCAAGGCGGCAGAGGGGATTGCCTCGATGATTGCCACGCTGCTGCGCGAGGAATTCAAGCGCAACTGGTTGACCCGGCTGGCCGGCCTGGTCGCCTACCCGGTGCTGCTGGCGTTTCGCGGGCGGGTCGATTCGCGGCGCTACAATGGCGCCAGTCTGCTCGGCCTGCGCGGGGTGGTGGTCAAGAGTCATGGTGGCGCCGATCAACTGGCGTTCGGATATGCCATCGAGCAGGCGGTGGAAGAAGTGGAGAATCGCGTACTGGCCCGCATTGAACAGGGGCTGGCGCAACGCATTACGACAGCGGCGCCTGCGGAGGAGTAAATCGTGTTTGCGCAAATCATCGGTACCGGCAGTTATCTTCCCGCAAGAATGTTGAGCAACGATGAATTGGCGCAAAAGGTAGACACCAGCGACGACTGGATTTCCACCCGCACCGGAATCAGGCAGCGCCACATCGCTGCAGACGGTGAGCAGACCAGCGATCTGGCACTGGAAGCGAGCCGGGCGGCGCTCAAGGCCGCCGGTGTCGATGCTACCGCAATCGACCTGATCATTGTCGCCACCACCTCGCCGGACATGGTGTTCCCCAGCGTTGCCTGCACCCTGCAGGATAAACTCGGCATCTACGGCTGTGCCGCATTCGATGTGCAGGCAGTGTGTGCCGGTTTTGTCTATGCGTTGACCACTGCCGATCAGTTCATCCGCAGCGGCATGGCCACTTGTGCGCTGGTGGTGGGGGCCGAGGTATTCTCGCGTCTGCTCGATTGGGAGGACCGCAGCACCTGCGTGCTGTTCGGCGACGGTGCCGGTGCCGTGGTGTTGCGCGGCGGAGACCGGGAAGGCATCATCGGCGCGCATTTGCACGCCGATGGCCGCTTCCGCCATTTGCTCAATGTCCCGGCGCGCATCGAGAGCGGCGGCATCAAGGGCAACCCCTATTTGTACATGGATGGCCCGGCTGTTTTCAAATTCGCATCGACGGCGTTGGCTGCCGCTGCCGACGAGGTCTTGAAAAAACACGGACTGCACCAATCTGACATCGATTGGCTGGTGCCGCATCAGGCCAACCTGCGCATCATCGAGATGACGGCGCGCAAGCTGGGTCTGCCGATGGAGCGTGTGATCGTGACGCTGGCGCAACACGGCAACACTTCGGCAGCATCGATTCCGCTGGCGCTGGATACCGCAGTACGCGACGGCCGGATACGCTCCGGCGATCTGCTGTTGCTGGAAGGCATCGGTGGCGGCTTTGCCTGGGGATCGGTACTGCTGCGCTGGCTTTGACTGCTGGCGGCTGCAACGAGAATTTCATAATCACTTGCGACAATTCCGCTCAATTTTCATTTAACCACTATGACAACTCCGTTCGCGTTCGTATTTCCCGGCCAAGGGTCGCAATCCCTGAACATGATGGCCGGTTTTGCCGGTCATCCGCAGGTCAAGGCTACTTTCGACGAAGCCTCGACGCTGCTGGGGCTGGACCTGTGGCAACTGGCCGGCAGCGGTCCGGAAGCCGCGCTGAATCAAACCGTCAACACCCAGCCGTTGATGCTGGCTGCCGGTGTCGCGGCGTACCGGGTGTGGCAGGCGTTGGGCGGTGCCGCGCCGGCGGTGGTTGCGGGGCACAGTCTGGGTGAATATTCGGCACTGGTTGCTGCCGGCGCGTTGGCGTTCAGCGATGCGGTGGCGCTGGTGCGTTTCCGTGCCGAAGCGATGCAGGATGCGGTCGCAGAAGGCGAGGGCGCGATGGCGGCGATTCTCGGCCTGGATGGCGCGCCGCTGTTCGAAGCCTGCAGCGAAGCGGCACAGGGCCAGGTATTGGCACCGGTAAACTTCAATTCGCCGGGGCAGGTGGTGATTGCCGGCAACCGGGCGGCGGTCGAGCGTGGCATCGCTGCCTGTACCGCCCGTGGTGCAAAGCGCGCGATCCTGTTGCCGGTCAGCGTGCCGTCGCACTGTGCGCTGATGCAGCCGGCGGCCGAGCGGCTACGGCAACGTCTGGCCGATGTTGCGATCAACGTGCCGGCAATCCCGGTATTGCACAACGCCGATGTCGCCAGCTACGCCGATGCGGCGCAGATCCGCGATGCGCTGGTGCGCCAGCTGTACAGCCCGGTACGCTGGGTGGAAACGGTGCAGGCGATTGCCGCGCGCGGCATTGCGCAGATCGGCGAATGCGGCCCGGGCAAGGTGCTGGCGGGGCTGGGCAAGCGTATCACCACCGATGCCAGAACCGTTGCGCTGGTCGATAGCGCCGCGCTGGCACAGTTCAAAACCGATCTGGAAGGAACGGCAGCATGAGCGAAAGAATTGCGCTGGTAACCGGCGCTACCCGTGGTATCGGCCGCGCGATTGCGCTGGAGCTGGCAAAGCAGGGGGCCACGGTGATCGGCACCGCCACCAGCGCGGAAGGTGCGGCTGCGATCGATGCCTATCTGGCCGAAGCCGGTGCCAAGGGTAAGGGCTTGCAACTGAACGTGACCGACGATGCGCAGACCGATGCGCTGCTGGCGCAGATTGCCAAGGATTTTGGCGATATCACCATTCTGGTGAATAATGCCGGCATTACGCGCGACCAGTTACTGATGCGGATGAAGGACGATGAATGGGATGCGATCATGCAGACCAATCTGCGCCCGGTGTTCCGTATCTCGCGCGCACTGATGCGCGGCATGATGAAAGCCCGCTGGGGCCGTATCATCAACATCGCTTCGGTGGTGGGCGCATCGGGTAGCCCCGGCCAGACCAACTACGCCGCCGCCAAGGCCGGCATGATGGGTTTTGCCCGGTCGCTGGCGCGTGAGGTTGGCAGTCGCAATATCACGGTCAACTGCGTGGCGCCGGGCTTCATCGATACCGACATGACCAAGGGCCTGGCCGACGAATACAAGCAGCAGCTGCTGGCGCAGATACCGCTTGGCCGCCTGGGCGATGTCCAGGATATCGCCGACGCGGTGGCTTTTCTCGCCAGCGACAAGGCTGCGTACATCTCCGGCCAGACCTTGCACGTCAATGGCGGGATGTATATGGTTTGACCTCGCGGCGCAGCTTGCTGCGCCCGGGCAATACCCCGGCAGTATCACGTTTGACCCCGTGAGCACGATGCCGGGATGTCGGCCTCGGGGGTGAACCGGGGCGACACGCCACGCACAACCGATTTTGGTACAATGCCGTGGCTTTTTTCTAAATCCTTATGAAAGGCATGGGTTAGGTAAATGGAAAACATCGAACAGCGTGTTAAAAAAATCGTCGCTGAGCAACTGGGTGTAAACGAGGCAGAAGTAAAGAACGAATCCTCGTTCGTCGACGATTTGGGGGCTGATTCGCTGGATACAGTTGAACTGGTTATGGCGCTGGAAGAAGAATTCAATCTGGAAATCCCGGATGAAGAGGCCGAAAAAATCACCAACGTTCAACAAGCGATTGATTACATCACCGCTCATTCCAACTAATCCGGTTGCCGGTGGCGACATTGCTCGGCCACCGGCGCGGATTCTCCTCGCTTTGATCCCAAAATAGGTGGAACGACCTTGTCCAGACGCAGAGTAGTCGTCACGGGCCTGGGGCACCTCGCACCAGTTGGCAATACGGTGGAAGAGGGCTGGGCCAATATCGTCGCCGGCAAATCCGGCATTACCCGAATCACCCGCTTCGACGCCAGCCAGTTTGCATCGCAGATTGCCGGCGAGGTGAAGGATTTCGATGTGGCTGCCTACATCAATCCGAAAGAAGCGCGCCGGCTCGATACATTCATTCATTACGGCATGGCTGCCGGCATTCAGGCGATTCGCGATGCCGGGCTGGAAGACACGGTGCTCGACAAGGACCGGGTCGGTGTCATCATCGGCTCCGGCATTGGCGGCCTGCCGATGATCGAGGATACCCATTCTGCAATGCTGCAAGGCGGCCCACGCAAGGTATCGCCATTCTTCATTCCCGGCTCGATCATCAACATGATCGCCGGCCAGCTGTCGATCCTGTACGGCTATCGCGGACCGAACTTCGGTATCGTCAGCGCCTGCACTTCGGCGGCGCATTCGATTGGCGACGCCGGCCGCATGATCGAATACGGCGATGCCGACGTGATGATCGCCGGCGGCAGCGAATCGACCGTGTGCCCGTTGGCTATCGGCGGTTTTGCCTCGGCGCGTGCGCTGAGCACCCGTAACGACGATCCGGCCGCTGCCAGCCGGCCGTGGGACACCGGCCGCGACGGCTTCGTGCTGGGCGAAGGCGCCGGGGTGCTGGTACTGGAAGAATACGAACACGCGAAAAAGCGCGGCGCGAAAATCTACGCCGAGCTGGTCGGCTTTGGCATGAGCGCCGATGCCTACCACATGACCGCACCGTGCGAAGACGGCAGCGGCGCGGCGCTGTGCATGAAGAATGCGTTGCGCAACGCCGGAATCAATGCCGATCAGGTCGGTTACATCAATGCTCACGGCACTTCCACGCCGCTGGGCGATCTGGCGGAAACCACCGGCGTCAAGCTGTGCTTCGGCGAACACGCCAAGGCCGTGGCCGTCAGCTCGACCAAGTCGATGACCGGCCACCTGCTGGGGGCGGCCGGTGGCGTAGAGGCCATTTACACCGTGCTGGCGCTGCAGAACCAGATTCTGCCGCCGACCATCAACCTGAGCGAGCAGGACCCGGCCTGCGATCTGGACTACGTGCCGAATACAGCGCGCGATGCCCGCATCGACTACGCCATCTCCAACTCGTTCGGCTTTGGCGGCACCAACGGCACGTTGGTTTTCAAACGCTGCAGCTGATAGCGCAGGCGGGCCGTACAGGCCCGCCTGGACCCCGATGTTTGTCACGCCTCTCAATTTTCTTCCCGATCTCGCCGCTCTGCGCGCGGCACAGCCGCAACAATTTCCGTTGCTGTTGCAATCTGCCGGTAGCGAAGGCTGGGATCTGCTGTTTCATTGCGATGCCGCACCGCAGTTGTGGAGCATGCAGGATGCGGCAGGCTTCTGGCCGGCATTCGAGCGCGCCTGGCAAGACCGCCCCGCATGCGTTGCCGACTCTGCCGCGCAGTTGCCGTTTCGTGGCGGCTGGATTTATTTTCTCGGCTACGAACTGCTGCACCTGCTGGAGCCGACGGTAGTCGCGCGCGACTGGCAGGACGATTTTCCGGTGGCGGCGCTGGCACGCTCGCGTGGCGCGGTTGTGCTGGACCGCAAGCGCCGCCAGGCTTGGGTAAGCGCCGAAAGTGCGGCGCTGGCGCAACACCTGCTACAGCTCGCCGGCACAGACTGGCCGCCGGTTGGCGCCGCACCGTTGCAGCTGCAGGCGCTGGCGGAAGATGAAGCGCAAACCTTTCTCGGCGGCGTTGAGCGCATCAAGTCCTATATCTACGAGGGCGATGTCTTCCAGGTCAACCTGTCGCGTGGCTGGCAGGCGCAACTGGCGCCCGGCTTCGATGCCGACGCGGTTTACGCCAGCCTGCGACGCGCCAATCCGGCTCCGTTTTCCGGCCTGTTCGATTTCGGCCGCAGCCAGATCGTCAGCTCCTCGCCGGAGCGGCTGTTGCAGGTGCGTGGCGGCCAGGCGCTGACACGGCCGATTGCCGGCACCCATCCGCGTTCGAGCGATCCGGACGAAGACGCGCAGCTGAAGGCGCGGCTGGTCGCCAGCACCAAGGAGCGCGCCGAACACGTGATGCTGATCGATCTGGAGCGCAACGATCTGGGACGAATCTGTCAGCCGGGCACGGTGCGTGTCGATGAACTGATGGCGGTAGCCAGTTACAGCTACGTGCATCATATCGAATCGACCGTCAGTGGCCGGTTGCGTGCCGATGTGTCGCCGGTGGCGGCGCTGCGCGCGATGTTTCCGGGCGGCACCATCACCGGCTGCCCCAAGGTACGCACCATGCAGATCATCGCCGAGCTGGAAACCGCGCCGCGCCTGGCCTATACCGGCAGTTTCGGCTACCTGAATCTCGACGGCAGCCTCGACAGCAATATCCTGATTCGCAGCTACATGCAGCAGGGCGACAGATTGCGCTTTCGTGCCGGTGCCGGCATCGTTGCCGACTCCGACCCGCAGCGCGAACTGCAGGAAACCCGCGCCAAGGCACGCGGCCTGCTGCGCGCACTGGGGGTGAACCAATGATGGTGGTCAATGGCGTTGGCGCCAACACAGTGGCCGTGCTCGACCGTGGCCTGATGTACGGCGACGGTGTATTCCGCACTCTGGCGCTGCGCGACGGTAAGCTGCTGCATTGGCCGCAGCAGCTGCGCAAGCTGGCGGAAGATTGCAGCGCATTGCAGCTCGATTGCCCGCCCGAGACCGACTGGCTTGCCGCGCTGCGGCAGGCGCTCGGCACGCAGCGCGATGCGACGCTGAAGCTGATGGTGACGCGCGGCTGCGGCACGCGCGGCTACCGCTATCCGGAATACCAGCGCTGCAACTGGATGGTCTTGCCCAGCCCGCCGGCCGATTATCCACCCGAATGCGGCGGCAGCGGCGTGGCAGTGCGGCTGTGTGAATTGCGCCTGGGATGGCAGCCGCGCCTGGCCGGCATCAAGCATCTGAATCGGCTGGAAAATGTGCTGGCGCGCAACGAGTGGGACGATCCGGCAATCCGCGAAGGCATCCTGCTCGATCACGCCGGCAATGTGATCGAAGGCACCATGAGCAATCTATTGCTGATCCGCGACGGCCGCCTGCTGACACCGGCGCTGGATCAGTGCGGCGTGGCTGGCGTGATGCGCGACCTGGTATTGCAGGCTGCATTCGATCTGGGCATGGAAGTAGAAGTCGGCCGCGTGTCGCTACAGCAATTGCTGCAGGCAGAGGAGGTTGGCCTGTGCAACAGCCTGATCGGGTTGTGGCCGGTACGGGCGCTGGGTGAGCGCCGCTGGACGGTATTCCCGTTGCTGCGCCAATTGCAGCTGGCGCTGGACGAATCGATGTGCCATCTTGAGCTTTTTGGAGTCTGACCCATGCCCGTTCGCTATTTGATGCTGTTGTTGCTGACTGCCGCCGGAATGGCCGGGGCGGAAAACTACGCCTACGATCCAGCCAAGATGCATGCCTTGCAAAAGCAGCATTGCCAGAAGTTTCTCGATCAGCAAGCGGTGATCGAGAAGCGTGAGCGACTCGGTTTCAACCAGCGCTGGGATCTGGAAAAAATGGCCAGCAAAAAAGCCGAGCTGCAGAAACAGTTCGATGCCGAGTGCCAGCCGGTACGCGAAGAATTGCTCAGTAGTGCCGTCAAGCCGGCAACCGCGGCCGGCAGGGCGGGCCATAAATAATCCTTATTCCCCGCTGGCCACTCCTTCGCGCCGCGGGTCGGTGCCGCTGACCCAGTATTGCCGGTCGCGGCGGATTGCGTGAATGCCACTGTTGATTTCACGCAGTTCGGTGTCATGGCCGAGTGCCTGCAATTGTGCCGGCAGCGGCCCCCATTCGGCATCGCTTTCCAGCTCGGTAGCACCGTTGCGGCTGCCGTAATTCGGTGCCTCAATCGTTTTCTGCATCGGCTGTTGCCACTCCAGGGTGCCCGCCAGCACGCGCGCGACATGGTTGATGATATTCGGCCCGCCGGCCGAGCCTAACGCGATGACCGGTTTTTTCCCGTGCTCCAGCACTATCGTCGGCGACATCGAACTGCGTGGCCGTTTGCCCGGCCCGACCCGGTTCAGCACCGGCTCGCCGTCGGCGAACGGCGCAAAGGCAAAATCGCTAAGCTGGTTGTTGAGCAGGAATCCGCGCACCATCAGCCGGCTGCCGAACGCATCCTCAATCGAACTGGTGAGCGCGACGATATTGCCCTGCTTGTCGACAATGCTCATATGCGTGGTGGCGGGGCGCTCCGATTGCGAATCGGAGGAGTGCCGCTCGCTGTCGGTAAAGCGCCACGGCTGCCCGGCTGCGGCTTTGCCGATGCTGCGGTCGCGCTGCAGCAGGCTGTTGCGTTGATCCAGATAGCTGGTGTTGAGCAGCGCGCCGACCGGTACGTCCATCACGTCCGGATCGGCGATGTAGCGATCCCGGTCGGCATAGGCGAGCCGGCCGATGTCGGCGAACAGATGAATGGCTTGCGCCGACCGGTACGGATATTGACCGATATTCTGCCGCTGCATCAACCCCAGCATCTGCAGCAGAGCCACGCCGCCGGCGCTGGGTGGAGGCATGCCGCATACCTGCCACTGGCGGAACTGACCGCATAGCGGCGCCCGCTCGATTGCCTGATAGCCGGCGAAATCTCCCGCTGTCAGCCCCGGCTCGCCGGCCAGCGCTTTGTCGACAGTTTCGATCATCGCCGTGGTCAGCGGGCCGCGATAAAAGCTGTCCGGCCCTTGTCTGGCAATCAGTTGCAGCGTGTCGGCCAATGCCGGATTCTTCAGTATGCTGCCTTCGGCTTTGGCGCTGCCATCGGCTGCACAGAAATATTCTTTGCTGGTCGGACTGTTGCACAGCAAACGATCCTTGGCGATCAGCCGGTGCAGGCGCGGCGAAATCGGAAAGCCGTCGCTGGCAAGCGCGATTGCCGGCTGGAACAGTGTTGCCCACGACAGCCGGCCGTGCTGGCGGTGCGCTTCGGCCAGCATGGCCAGCAGGCCGGGCACACCTACCGCCTTGCCGCTGCGGATGGCGGCATCGCGCTCCAGCGGCTTGTCGTCGCCATCGAGAAAGCGGCCGGACATGGCATTCATCGGTGCGACTTCGCGCCCGTCGAATGCCTGCAGCTTCTGCTTGCGCGCCGCATAGTGCAGCATGAAGCCACCGCCGCCGATACCGGACGATTGCGGCTCCACCAGCGTCAGCACCATCTGCGCCGCAATCGCCGCATCCACCGCTGTGCCACCCTGTTTGAGAATCTGGTGCGCCGCCTGGGTCGCGAGCGGGTGCGCCGTGACTGCCAGGAAATGGCGTGCTTTAACTACTGGCTTGGTTTCGCGGGCGGTTGCCCGTTCCGGCATTGAGTAATCGGCATCTGCGCTGCCGATTGCCAAGGGGAGAAGTGCGGAAAAAATAAGCAGTTTTCGCATATACTTGCGCCGCCATGAATGAATTTGAATTGATCCGGCATTACTTTCATCACCACGACCAGGGTGCCCTGCTCGGTATCGGTGACGATGCTGCCTTGCTGCAGCCGACCCCGGGAGCGGTACTGGCGGTGTCGGCGGATATGCTGGTGGCGGGGCGGCATTTTTTTGCCGACGCCGATCCGTTTCTGCTTGGCCAGAAAGCGCTGGCGGTGAATCTGTCCGACCTCGCCGCAATGGGGGCCCGGCCGCGCTGGTTTTTGCTGTCGCTGGCATTGCCGCAAGCCGATCCAGACTGGCTGCGGCGCTTCAGCCAAGGTCTGTTCAGTGTAGCCGAACAATACGAAACGGCGCTAGTTGGCGGCGACACCACGCGCGGGCCGCTCAACCTGTCGCTGCAGATCATTGGCGAAGTACCGGCGCAGCTGGCGTTGCGGCGCGATCAGGCGCGGCCGGGCGACGACATCTGGGTCAGCGGCATGCTGGGCGAGGCGGCTGCCGGCCTGCGTCATCTGCAGGGCGAATGGCGGTTGCCGGCGCCGCAGGCCGATATTGCCCTGGCGCGGCTGCATGCGCCGCAGCCACGCATTGCGCTGGGCTTGGCGCTGCGCGGCATCAGCCGCTGCGCGATCGATTTGTCCGATGGCCTGCTGGGCGATCTGCAGCATATCTGCGAGCGCTCCAGCTGCGGTGCCGAGCTGTACTGGCCGGATTTTCTGCGTTCATCGGTGCTGCAGGTGCTGGACGAGGCGGCGCAGCGCCGTTGCATGCTGGCCGGTGGCGACGATTACGAACTGTGCTTCAGCGCTGCGCCGGGTCAGCGGGCGCAGATCGAGGCGCTGGGCCGGCAATTGCAGCTGCCGCTGACCCGCGTCGGCCGCATCGTGCGTGGCAATGGCGTAACGCTGCTGGATGCGGACCGCCGGCCCATTCCCCATCATTTGCAAGGATTCGACCATTTTGACTCACCCTGACGCCATCAACACAGCGACCATCCGGCCGGATCGCCGCTTCCTGCTTGCCAGCCCGGTGCATTTTCTTGCGCTCGGTTTCGGTTCCGGGCTCAGCCCCAAGGCGCCGGGGACGGCTGGCTCGCTGGCGGCGGTGCCGATTTATGCGCTGCTGTATCTGGCAATGCCGCCGCAGCTGATTTTCCTGTTGTGCATCCCGCTGTTCGCGCTCGGTATCTGGCTGTGCGACCGCACCACCCGGGCGCTCGGCGTACAGGATCATCCGGCCATCGTCTGGGATGAAATGGTCGCAGTCTGGCTGGTGCTGGCTGCCTTGCCCGAATCGCTGCCGTGGGCGGCGGCGGGGGTGGTGCTGTTTCGCGTGTTCGATATCTGGAAACCGGCCGGCATCCGCAAACTTGACCATTCGGTCGGCGGCGGGCTCGGCATCATGCTCGACGATCTGGTTGCGGCGCTCTACACCTTGCTGCTGTGCTACCTGCTGCGTGCGCTGATCTGAAAAATACTTAAGTCCGCAGCGCTCAGGGCTGATTCGTGCCGGGCTGGCCGAGCATTTGCCGCAAGGCTGCGGCGATTTCGCGAATGTTCATCGGCTTGCTCAGATAGCGCTGATAGCCGGCCGCCAGCGCGGCATCGATATCCTGCTGCAGATTGCTGGCGCCGAGCGCGATTACCGGCGTGCGCTGGTCGCCGCTGGCTGTGCGCAGTTGCAGCAGCAGCTCGGCAGGGGCCGGGCCGGGCAGGCCGATATCGCAGATTATCAGTCGCGGCC
>CALMFQ010000563.1 GCA_937863215.1 uncultured Pseudomonadota bacterium | reverse complement strand
TCGCAGGCCAACCCCGATGCGATGGTGCTCGGTCTGCCGGTATTCGATGCCAGTGCACCGGCATTGCGCGTCAAGGGGCGCAGGATTTCCAACTGGTGGGCCAACCTGGAAACCCTGTGGATGGGTATCGGCGATTCGCTGTTCGGCTTCCGTGTGTATCCGGTCGAGCCACTGCGCCGGCTGATGCACGGCCAGCGCTGGATGCGCCGCTTCGATTTCGATCCGGAAGCGGTAGTGCGCCTGTGCTGGCGCGGTGTCCGCCCGGTCAACCTGCCATCGCCGGTACGCTATTTCCGTGCCGACGAAGGCGGCGTATCGCATTTCAACTACTGGCGCGACAACCGGCTGCTGACCTGGATGCACATCCGGCTGATGACCGGCTTCGTGCTGCGTTTACCCTTATTGATTTACCAACGACTTGCCACATCCGGCAACGGAGACTCCCGATGAGCGATAGCACCCGAGCCAAACAATCCGCGCGCGCGCCGCACGTGCCGTTGACACAGTATTATCCGGATGAACCGGCGCGCGCCGGCTTCGTCAAGGAGATGTTCGACAGTACCGCGGTCGACTACGACCGGATGGAAAAAGTGCTGAGCTTCGGTACCGGCAAATGGTATCGCGGCCAGGCGCTGAAGCGCGCCGGACTCAAGCCGGGAATGCGGGTGCTCGACGTCGGCGTCGGCACCGGGCTGGTCGCCAGCGAAGCGGCGCGCATTGTCGGCAAGCCGGAGCTGGTGAGCGGTGTGGACCCGAGCAGCAGCATGATGGAAACCGCCAAGGTACCGGCCGGCGTGCAACTGCTCAACGGCACCGCCGAGGCGATTCCGTTCCCCGACGCGCATTTCGACTTTCTCAGCATGGGCTACGCGCTGCGCCATATCGGCGACCTGCGGCAGGCGTTCCGCGAATTCCATCGCGTACTGAAACCGGGCGGTAAAATCTGCCTGCTGGAGATCACCTGCCCCGAATCGCGCTGGGGCAAGCTGCTGCTCAAGATTTACATGAAAGGCTGGGTGCCGCTGCTGGCGCCGTTCATCGGCCATCGCCACAATACCGCGCGGCTGTGGCGCTATTACTGGGACACCATCGAAGCCTGCCTGCCGCCGGCGCAGATCGTCGCCGAACTGGAAGCCGCCGGCTTCAAGGGCGCACGCCGCTATATCGATGTACGCGGCATGAGTGTTTTCGCCGAATTCCAGGCCGAAAAAGCCTGATCCACCATGTCCGGTGCGGCGATGATCGGCCACCTGCTGCTGGAAAAGCTGGCACGGCGCGAGCAGCCACGGATACCGGAGAGCGAGCTGGTGATGCAGCAGCAGGATCAGGTTGCCGCATTTGCCGCCGGTGGCCGCGATCAGGGTATTCTCGCCTACATTTACCTGTTCCACGCAATCATGGCGCTGCCGTTGATCCGCCCCGGCGACACGGTGCTGGATCTGGCCTGCGGCCCGGCCAACCAGCTGGCGCAGATGGCGCAACTGAACCCGGATGCACACTTCATCGGCATCGACGCATCGCCGAGCATGCTCGAACTGGCTCGCGGTACATTAGCCAATGCAGGCCTGAGCAACGTCACCCTGCAGCCGGGCGATATCACCCGGCTGACCGGCTTTGCCGACGCAGCGGTCGATTGCGTGATCTGCACCATGTCGCTGCACCACCTGCCCGACACCACGGCGCTGGCCGCCACGCTACGCGCAATCGACCGAATCCTGAAACCGGGTGGCGGCGCATATCTGGCCGATTTCGGCCGCCTGCGCCGCGCCGCAACCCAGCGTTTCTTTGCCTACGACCGGCAGGAACTGCAATCGCTGCAGTTCACCCAGGATTTTCTCAACTCGATGCGCGCCGCGTTCAGCCCGGCCG
>CALMFQ010000562.1 GCA_937863215.1 uncultured Pseudomonadota bacterium | reverse complement strand
GGCTATAGCAAAAGCCTGGCGTCGTTAAATGCGCCCAGCCAGGTGCAATACAAGCCAGGTGGCCGGCGCGAGCAACCCTTCAATAATGCGATACCGCCAAGGATAGCTCGACAGGTAGGTGAGAAAGAACGCGACGCCGCCAATGACCAGCGACATCTCCATCCAGGGAATCGGTTGGTTGAACAGAGCGTAACTCGGTACGCCAAGTGCCAGAACGCCAAGCAGCGGGAGACCTTGTAAAACGAGTAGATACGTCAGCGTCACCGGCCGGACCTTGAACTCTGGAATGGTGTGAGCGGGTGGGTTGGTGGTGCTATTCAGATGATCCGACATGCTTCCTCAAATTCCAATCTCGGTGAACGGGGGTGCAGCGATTGCGGATCGCCGTGCCCGAGGTTACAGATAAAGTTGATCGTAAAACGCCCGTCAGGGAAAAAAGTCTGGTTCAGGCGTTCCGCATCAAACCCTGACATTGGGCCGCAGTCAAGCCCCAGTGCGCGCGCGGCCATCATAAAGTAGGCAGCCTGCAGGGTGCTATTGCGTTGGGCGGTGGCATCGGCCATTGCCTTGAGGTCATCGCCGGCAAACCAGCTGCGCGCATCGGCATGCGGATAGAGTCTCGGCAAGTGGTCATAGAAGCGGGTGTCGGCAGCAAAGAGCGCTGTTACCGGTGCTGCTAGTGTTTTGTCGACATTGCCGGGTGCCAGACAGTCCTTCAGCTGGGCTTTGGCATTCGGCGTGCGTACGAAAAGAATGCGCAAGGGCTGGCAATTGGCGGAGGTTGGGCCAAGCTTGCACAGATTCCAGGCGCGCATGAGTAACGCATCATCGACGGGGCGTGGTAGCCAATGACTGAACGTCCGCCCATGCGTAAAAAGCCGGTTGAGCAGATCCGGGTCGGCCGGGTGGGCGCAATCGGGTGTCAGGCCGGTATGAGTGGTGCTGGTTGTTGGCATAATCATCAGCTCCCGAATAAGTCGGTCTCACTGTATCACTGCGCTGCGGTTTTCGGTGTTGCAACGCCAAATGTGGGCGAAGCAACAAAACGGGTAGGCCACAGGCGAAAGCGGCAGTTTGTAAAAAATCGCAAATGCTGCTTGACAGCATCATACGGTTTCGGGAATAATCCTCAGTTCTGGTTCGCGGAGGGATTCCCGAGCGGTCAAAGGGAACAGACTGTAAATCTGTCGGCTCTGCCTTCGAAGGTTCGAATCCTTCTCCC
>CALMFQ010000561.1 GCA_937863215.1 uncultured Pseudomonadota bacterium | reverse complement strand
CGGCAAGTGGCGCAGCAGCTACAGGAGCTGCTGCACACCGTAGTCGCCGTTGGTGATAGTGACTTTGGACGCAAGCGTCATGCCGTTACCGGCATCGGTGGTATTGATGCTCACCTTGGTGCCGTCATCCAGATTGAAAGTGGTCGTGCCCCAGAAATCGAAGCTGTGCTGACCGTCGACGTTCACATGCGGATCGCCATGGACCAGGTAATCCTCACCGGTTTTCTTGTTGTGGATATGCACCGTGTTGTCGTCGCCGGCATCGATCTTGTAGCTGTCGTTCTCGAATACCACACGGCCGCCTTCGGCATGGGTGCTGGCATTGGTCGGATTGCTGTTGATGGGACCGGGCCGGTAGCAGCCGCCGGGCAAAATACCATTGATTGCGCTCATCATATGCTCCTGAATAAAAGTTACGAAAAAACGAATAAATAGAAAATGTTTAAGTCAGCAAGCGACTGAACCATTCAATGGCACAAATTAAAGCTGTAATCGCGCATTCGCATAAGCTAGGGCGTGCCCCATATAGGGTGCACCCTAGATAGGGCACGCCCTAGATTGTCCGAACTCCGCAAACAGCCTGTAATGCACCCCATCGCCGCCGTATGCCGCCATGGGCTTGATTAGAAGCCACATATCACGCATTACCGCAGGCGAAATCATTTGATATGACAATGTTATTTGTTTTAATCTGAACGAGGAGTTTTGAAATGAGTTTCCTGGGCAATATCGGTAAAGCATTGGGTGGCGGCAACATCATGGGCCTGGCACTGGGCGCAGCTTCCATGTTCTTCCCGCCGCTGGGCTTGGCTTCGGCCGCCATGGGCAACCTGCTGGGCAATGCAGTAGGTCAGGCGCTCGGCAGCGCCGTCGGCCAAATGGTGCAGCACCTGGGTCTGCCGCAACAAATCGCCCAACAAGTGCACCAGATCGTCGACAAAGCACTGCAGGGCGTGCTGAAAGAAGTTAATCAGCAGGCTCAGGAAGCCGTCAGCCAGAAATTTGAAGGCGTGATCAAGCAATTCATCGATCAACTGTCGCAGGAAATCTTCAAGAAAGTACGCGAGAACGCCGGCAATACAGCGGGTGGTGCGGCTGGTGGAGCAGCCGCTGGTGGCGCGGCGGCCGGCGGTGCGGCGGCTGGCGGCGCAAGCTGGTTCGTGCAGATCGCGATTGCACTGGGTGAAGCTTCCGACAAACAAATGGGCAAAGTCAAAGGCCTGGCCGATCAGCTGAACGCTGCAGTCAACGGCAGCGGCAGCGAAAACGACAAGAAATTCAACGCGCTCGGCTCGCAGATGAATGCCGAAGCGAAAGTACTGGACATGCTGACCAGCACCATGAACAACGCCGTGAACTCCATCGGCGATGCGCTGAAAAACGCAGCTAAGCACCAGTAATTCTGCAAGCGTTTCTTACTTGCACGGAACTCCATCCCGATGGAGTTCCGTGCTTTTGTTGCAAACAACCAGGAGGATTTCCCCATGCGGCACATTCATCGCCTTGCCTATTTGACCTTGCTGCCGATTGCGCTGGCAGCATGTAATGGTGGTGGTGGCGACTCGGCGCCAAATGGGACATCCCAAACGCCGCAGACCGGTAGCGACAGCGCCCAATATAGCGGCACATTGTTTTTCAGCGGCGACAACCGAACCATCTACAAACTGGAAATGAGCAACGGCCGGCAAACCGCGTTGTTCAACAGCGACAGCACTCCCGTCAATCAAGTCGAGGCCGATGCTTCCAGAAGTTATACCGGGTTGGCCGACGGGTCGCTCGCAGTTACCTTCGGCAGGTATAACACTGCCACGCTGGACACGCACTATTTCAGCAAACGCTACAGCGCCGGCAACAGCAACGCCCTGTTTCCCGAGCAGATCGACGGCGAATTTCAAGGCAACCCTCGCCCGTCGCCGAACGGCCAAATGCTGATGCTCGATTGGCGCCAAGCGGGTTATGAAAACGTCGATGCGGCGAAAACCCTGCGCATTTTCGGCTCAACCGGCGAAGTGCTCGCCGAATACCCACAGCGCCCGGCGCAAGCCATCTGGCTGCCGGACAACCGCCCGCTGTTTGTCGATACCGACGGCGGCATTTATATCGACAATGCCAGCTTCAGCCAGATCACCCGCTTGGGGACAACACCCAATGGCGCACTGCCCAGCGCCGTGGCCGCCAGTCCGGACGGGAAAAAACTGGCGCTGGTGATGGCCGACAAGAATATCTGGACGATCAATCTGGACGGCAGCAACGCCACTGCCGTTACCCAAGTCGCCGACACCGGCTTCGACATCCGCCGGCCCAGCTGGTCGCCCGACGGACGATACTTGGCCTTTGTCTACAAGAAAGCTCCGAGCGCGATGGGCTGGGGTGGCGGTTGCGACGTCATCTGGGTAATTCCGGCCAGCGGCAGCACTCGTGTCGATCCGTATCGCGACAGCACCGATAACCTGCTGCTGGATAATCAAGGCAAAGCCAGATGTGCCACTTGGTCGCAGGCAACCAATAGTTTCGCCTTCCTTGACTGGAAATAAGGGCCGCCGTGCCGCTTGAACCGGGCCCATGCACCGCACGTTCCGCGGTGCGGCCAACTCTTGCGGCATTGCTTGGACCAGTAGAGGCCCGTATTCAGATACTCAGGGAAAAACCACATGAACTTGCGCCATCAATTTATCTGCAAGCGCTTAGCCCTGGCAGGATTTCTGTGCCTGACGCTTGCAAGCCAGACAGCGATTGCAAGCGATAGTGGCACCCCGCTGCCGCCAGCACGGGCCGGTGGCTTGAGTCAGCTGGAGCGGATACCGCTGGCCAAATTGCTGCAGCAGCCCCAACTCGATACCGGCAAGGGTTCGCTACGCGCACCGGCTGCGGCGCCGATCATGCCGCAGCGTTTGGCGCAGAGCCTGCCCATACCGGCAGCCCAGCAACGCGAAGTCGAGCAGGCTTATAGCCAATTGCTGTCCATCTACCGCCAGGCAATGCGCCAGGGCGGACTGCCGGATGACGACATCGGCGTTGCGCTGGGGGCGTTCATCGTCGCCAACTACCAAGTGGCCAGCGACAGCAGCATAGACGATGAAGTATCGAAAGCGGCCTACCGGCAGATGCAACAACTGCTGGCCGCTGAGCCTTCGTTGCAGAAGCTGGATGGGGCTCACAGGCAGGCGCTATTCGAGGAACTGGCAATCATGGCGATGACCATGGAAACCATTTTCGAGCAAGGCGAACGCGCAGCGCTGGAACGCGCCCAGCCGGCAGCGCGCCAATATCTGCAGGCAGTATTGCAGCGGCCGTACAACGCACTGCGATTCACTGCCGATGGCATGACGCTGGCCGAGCGCTAGGGCACGCCCTAGATTGCTCGCTGCTGCGGCCGCTGATCCAATGACGGCATTATTGACCGGATTCAGGATCAACCGATGCATACCCCTCCCCGCGACCATCGCAAACAACTCGACCAGGCCCGCAGCGCAATCGCCCAGGGCTTGCAGCGGCCGTTGCCGGCCGCCGCTGCCGATACCCGCGTCGCCATCGTTTCGCCCCAGCCGCTGGCACCCAGCAGCATGGCCAACGGCCTGCCAGTGCCGACGGAGCAGAAGCGTCAGGCGCAGGCCGAATATGTGAAGCTGCTGCAGATCTACCGCGCCGGTACGGCGGAAATGAATCTGCCGGCCGACGATCTGGGGGTGGCATTGGCAGTGTTTGTACTGGGAAATTACCAGGTGGCGTCCGGCCAGCAGCTGGATGAAGCACAGATCGATGCCGCCATGGCCGACCTGCGCCGCTTGGCCGCCAGCCTGCCGCAATTGGCGCAATTGCCTTTGCTGGCGCGGCAGGAATTGCTGGAGGAGCTGGCGATCAGCGGCACGCTGATGCGCAGTATCAGCGTGCAGGCTGCAAACGGCGTCGATCCGGCCGCGCTGGAGCGTGCTCGCCCGGCGGCGCAACGTTATCTTGCCGATGTGCTTGGCGTACCTTACAGCACCCTGCGCTTCACCATCGACGGCATGCGCTTGGGACGCACTACAGCGGCCGTCTAGGCTGCGCGGCTGCAATGAAAAACGGCGCGGAAAACCGCGCCATTTTCAGTGTAGCTTGGCCTAGAGGCTTTATGCCCTTGTTGCGCCCGGCCCAAACAAATGAACCGATCCCCACCAAGCACAAAATCAGCTTGACCATACTACAGTTGGCATGACCGAAAACCATGTCCGCGCGCAGCGCGGCGAGAAAGTAAAACCAGCGCAATGGCCAATTTGCGAAGCGAGCCGCGGATTGCGAAGCAACAAGCGTCCGGACAATCCAATCGAACCCATTGACTTTAAACGTGGTGCCCAGGAGGAGACTCGAACTCCTACACCTTACGGCGCTGGAACCTAAATCCAGTGCGTCTACCAATTCCGCCACCTGGGCACTGATGACATCGCTGCCCGTGGCTGGACAACGAAGGAGCGTGATTCTAAACCGAAGCCGGGGAGCAGGCAATCGCCATGCCTACCCTCTGCCCGGCGGAGTCGGTATCAGCGCACGACCTTGAACAGCAAATCCCACACGCCATGGCCCAGATTGAGGCCACGCTGCTCGAATTTGGTCAGCGGGCGGAAATCCGGGCGCGGGGCGTAGGCTTCAGCCGTATTGCGCAGCTGCGGGTTTTGCGACAACACTTCCAGCATTTGCTGCGCGTATTCTTCCCAGTCGGTGGCCATGTGGATATAGGCACCGGTTTTCAGCCTAGAGACGATTTTTTCGACAAACGCCGGCTGTACCAGGCGACGCTTGTGGTGACGCTTTTTCGGCCACGGATCGGGGAAATACAGGTGAAAGCCATCCAGCGACTGCGGCGCGAGCATATTGTCGACCACTTCCACCGCATCGTGACGAATCACGCGCAGATTGCTTACGCCGCGCTCGTCGATCAACTTGAACAGATTGCCGACACCGGGACCATGCACTTCGATACCGAGGAAATCGGTGTCCGGGCGACGCGCGGCAATTTCGGCAGTGGCAGTACCCATGCCAAAGCCGATTTCCAGCACCTTGGGCGCGCTGCGGCCAAACGCGGTATCCATATCCAGCGGCTGGGGCTGATATTCGATCCCCCAACGCGGCATGCCGGCTTCGATGGCGCGCAACTGGGCATCGGACAAATGCCCCTGGCGCAACACGAAGGTGCGGATCGGGCGTTGCGTAACGTCGTCAGGATTGGTGTAAACCGAACCAATCAGCGGTTTTCTGCTGTCTGTCACTTGCCGATCAACCCACTCATTGGCGAGCTCGGATCGGCACTATACAGCTTGCGCGGCATGCGGCCGGCAAGGAAAGCGTCACGACCGGCTTCCACCGCCTTTTTCATGGCACTGGCCATCAGCACCGGGTTTTTGGCATGGGCAATCGCCGTGTTCATCAACACGCCGTCACAGCCCAGCTCCATCGCAATCGCGGCATCGGAAGCCGTACCGACACCGGCATCGACCAGCACCGGCACTTTGCTCTGCTCGATAATCAGGCGCAGATTCCACGGATTGAGGATGCCCATGCCGGAGCCGATCAGCGAGGCCAGCGGCATGATGGCGCAACAGCCGATCTCTTCCAGCTGTTTGGCGATAATCGGGTCGTCCGAGGTGTAGACCATCACGTCGAAGCCATCCTTAACCAGCGTTTCGGCGGCCTTGAGGGTTTCGATCACGTTCGGGAACAGCGTGTTCGGGTCGCCCAGCACTTCCAGCTTCACCAGCTTGTGGCCATCCAGCAGCTCGCGCGCCAGGCGCAGCGTGCGCACGGCATCGTCGGCGCTGTAACAGCCGGCGGTGTTCGGCAGCAGGGTGAATTTGCTCGGCGGAATCGCATTCAGCAGATTGGGCTGGCTCGGGTCTTGCCCGATGTTGACGCGACGAATCGCCAGCGTCACGATTTCCGCACCGCTGGCATCGATTGCCGCGCGGGTTTCGTCAAAATCCTTGTATTTGCCGGTGCCGACCAACAGGCGCGAGCCATAGGTCTTGCCGGCGATGCAGAGTTGTTCCATGGGAGTTTGCTTTCGAAACGATTCAGCCGCCGCCGACGGCGACGACGATTTCCAGATTATCGCCATGTTGCAGCAAGCGGCAGTCAAAGCCGCTGCGCGGCACGATTTCGCCGTTGCATTCGACTGCCAGGCGTTTGCCGGTAAGCTCAAGTAGCGTCAACAGCTCGCTGACGGCAAGAGGCTGGCTGAACTCGCGCGGCTGGCCGTTGATGGTCAAGGTAATCACGTCAGACTAGGGGCAAAAAAGAAGCGGATTTTAACACGGCGCCGTCATGCGGCCGTACCGCGCACGCGATTGATACGCACCACTACCGGCAACTGGCGTAGCGCCTTCATCACTTTGGCCAGATGACCACGATTTTCCACCTGCAGGGTGAAGTTGAGCGTGGTATAGGCAGTGCGGTCATGTTCGTCTTCCATGTGCACGTTCTGGATATTTGCACCATCGTCGGCAATGGCAGCGGCAATCTGCGCCAATGCGCCGCGCTCATGCACCGCCAGCACCTTGACGTTGACGTCGAACATGCGCTGCACGGTCTGGTCCCATTGCACATCGAGCATTTTTTCCGGGTCGATGCGGCTCTTGCGCAGCACCGGACAATCGTGGGTATGCACGATCAGCCCCTGCCCCTTCTTGATCACGCCAATGATCGGATCGCCGGGAATCGGGCTGCAGCACTGCGCAAACTGCACCGCCATGCCCTCGGTGCCGTGAATGGTAATCGGATCGGGGCGCTGCGGCATTTCGGCAATCAAGCCGGAAGGCGCCAGCAACCGCTTGGCCACCACCACCGGCAGACGCTTGCCGAGGCCGATATCGGAAAGGATTTCCTGACGTGACTTCTCGCCTGCCTCTTCACGCAGAAAGCGCTCCCACAGCGCATCGTCGATATTGTCCGCCTTCAGCGCCACCAGCGATTGATTCAACAGGCGCTCGCCAAGGGTGACCGACTCCTCGTAGCGCATGGTCTTCAGATAATGGCGAATGTGCGAACGTGCCTTGCCGGTAGCGACAAAATTCAGCCAGTTCGGGTTCGGCTTGGAAGTGCTGGCGGTGATGATCTCGACCCGGTCGCCGTTGCGCAGCACGGTGCGTAGCGGCATCAGCTCGTAATTGATCTTGGCCGCAATGCAGCGGTTGCCGATATCGGTGTGCACTGCATAGGCAAAATCGACTGCCGTCGCGCCCTGCGGCAACGACATGATCTTGCCCTTGGGGGTGAACACATACACCTCGTCGGGAAACAGGTCGACTTTGATGTGCTCGAGAAATTCGACTGAATCGCCGCTCTGCGACTGGATTTCCAGCAGGCTTTTCAGCCACTGGTGGGTTTTCTGCTGCACCTCGTTGATGCTGACATTGCCGGATTTGTAGATCCAGTGCGATGCCACGCCGGATTCAGCGACCTTGTGCATGTCCTGGGTACGAATCTGGACTTCCACCGGCGTGCCGTAAGGGCCGAACAAAGTGGTATGCACCGACTGATAGCCATTGCCCTTGGGGATGGCAATGTAATCCTTGAACTTGCCGGGAATCGGCTTGTACAAGCCATGCAAGGCACCCAGCGTCAGGTAACAATGCGGGACGTCCTTGACAATGACGCGAAAACCGTAAATATCCAGCACCTGTGAAAAGGTCAGGTGCTTTTCCTGCATTTTCTTGTAAATGCTGTAGAGGTGCTTTTCGCGCCCGTTCACCAACGCCTCGATTGCCGAATCGGCCAGCTTGTGCTTGATCGCTTCGAGAATCTTGCTCACCACCTCACGGCGGTTGCCACGCGCAGCCTTGAGCGCCTTGGCCAACACCAGATAGCGATGTGGATGCACGTAACGGAAACTGAGGTCTTCCAGCTCCTGATACACACTGTTGAGACCGATACGATTGGCGATCGGCGCGTAGATGTCCATGGTTTCACGGGCAATGCGCTTCTGCTTGTCCGGATTCATCGCATCCAGCGTGCGCATATTGTGCAGCCGGTCAGCCAGCTTCACCAGGATCACCCGGATGTCGCGCGCCATCGCCAGCAGCATCTTGCGGAAATTTTCCGCCTGCGCGTCTTCCTTGGTCTGGAATTCCAGCCGCTCCAGCTTGGACAAGCCATCGACCAAATCTGCGACCGGCTTGCCGAACTGATCGGCGATTTCCAGCTTGGTAACGCCGGTGTCTTCCATCACATCGTGCAGCAGCGCCGCAATCAGCGCCTGATGGTCGAGAAACCAGTCGGCGAGGATTGAGGCAACGGCAATCGGATGGGTAATGTAGGGTTCACCGCTCTTGCGGAACTGCCCCTCGTGCGCACGCTCGCCGTAGCGATACGCAGTCTCGACCAGCTCGACTTCCTCGGCACACAGATAGCCGGCGACCTTATCCAGCAGCTCGCGCGCAGCCGGCAACATCGGTGGCGTCAACGGCAGCGCACCGGAAGGCATGGGGGACGAGACACCAAGCATGGTCAACGAGTCCTGCGGCTATGGAAGGCGAATTCAACAGGCGCCGGCAGCCACGCCGGCAAGCAACGGCCACGCACGCCAGCCGGGGCATGCGCTACCGCAACAGTAACGATCAGGCCTGACCGCGATTGAGGATTTCGGTACCCACGTGGCCGCCGGCAATTTCACGTAGCGCCAGTACGGTAACCTTGTCCTTGCCGGCATCGACGAACGGTGTCGCGCCATTGGCCAGCTGGCGGGCACGATAGGTAGCCGCCAGGGTCAGGTCAAAACGGTTGCCGATCTGATGCAGGCAATCTTCAACAGTAATACGTGCCATGATTCATTCCTCTCTAGATTTCAGTTTAGCTGGGCCGGCAGATGCAGCCGGGCCCGATTGACAGTTCAGTTGCCGCGCAATGCTGCCAGCAAGGCGACATGCCGCAGCGACTGCGCGCCGATACGCACACGCTGGCTGCGCACGACGCTGACCAGATCCTTGACCGCTTCGTCGACGAATTCGTTGACGATGACGTAGTCGAAGGCTTCGACGTGGTTGATTTCCTCGCGTGCCGACGCCATGCGGCGCACGATGGATTCCTCGCTATCCTTGGCGCGGCTGCGCAGGCGCTGCTCCAGCACCTCCAGCGACGGCGGCAGGATGAAGATGCCGATTGCATCGGGAAACAACGCCCGCACCTGCTGTGCTCCCTGCCAGTCGATTTCCAGCAGGATATCGTTGCCGGCATCGAGCTGCTGCTGCAGCCAGCGCTGCGAAGTGCCGTAGAAATTACCGTAGACCTCGGCGCTCTCGAGAAACTCGCCCTGCTGCAGCCGCAGCAGGAAATCCTCGCGGCGGACGAAATGGTAGTGTTTGCCGTCAACCTCGCCTTCGCGCGGCGCACGCGTGGTGTACGAAACCGACAGCCTGATCAGCGGATCGGCCGCCAGCAAGGCCGCAACCAGCGTTGTTTTTCCGGCTCCGGACGGCGCCGTTACGACAAAAATGTTTCCGCGTTGCATATTGCAGTCTTACCCTGCCCGTTGCGGGCAATTCAAAGCGAAAGGTTACCATATTCGCCGGTGTTTATTAAGAAACCCTGAAACAGTAACTTGTACGCAAATCCAGAATTTACTCTATGTTCTGGATCTGTTCGCGAATCTGCTCGATCAGAACCTTCAGTTCCATTGCAGTTTGCGACACTTCGCTCGATACCGACTTGGAGCCCAGCGTGTTGGCCTCGCGGTTCAGTTCCTGCAGCAGGAAGTCCAGCCGCTTGCCGACCGCGCCGCCAGTCTTGACGATGCGCCGCAGTTCGGTCAGGTGCGTCTGCAGACGACCGATTTCCTCGTCCACATCGATTTTCTGTGCGAACAACGCAAACTCCTGTCGTACCCGATCGTCTTCGATGTTGACCAGTGCATCTTTCAGACGCGCCGTGATCTTTTCCTGATAAGCCTGAATCAACGCCGGGATTTTCGGTTTGACCGCTTCCACCAGTTCATCCATGCGCGCGGCGCGATCCAGGATCAACGCCACCAGCTTCTCGCCTTCACGGCGGCGCGTGGCGGTAAAGTCGTTCAGCGCCTGGCGCAGCAATTCCAACGCAATCTGTTGCAGCGTGGCGGCGGGGATTTCCTGCGTCTGCAGCACACCGGGCCAGCGCAGCACTTCGCCCACCTTAAGCTCGCCTACTTCAGAGCGGATCGCGCGCACCGAGTCGGAAACGGCAAACAACTGCTGCAACAGCTCCTGATTGAGCTGCAGCGAGGTCTGCGCCTCGGCTGGACGATTGAACGAGACACGCACTTCGACCTTGCCGCGACTGAGGCTGGCAGCGAGCATTTCCCGGCATTGCGGTTCGATGGCACGCAATTCGTCCGGCGAACGGAACATGACCTCCAGATAGCGGTGGTTTACCGCGCGCATTTCCAGTACCAGCGATGCACCCTGCAATTCACGGCTGGCATTGGCGTAGCCGGTCATACTGCTTATCATTAGCTGCAACTCCCTTGTTGGGTTTCTCTAGCGGAGACGAACATCGGCTGCGGCAAGCGTAGACGAATGCTCTATATTAGAGAGAACTGATTCGCGCCTTTACTTCGGCGCAGATTGAAACCACAATGAACGTGGATAGAACAGAACAATTATAAACCATGAGGAACAAGCTATCTGAGTACTGTAACCATCCAGCCGGGAGCGGTGCGTTGCGCCATCCGGCCGGAAGCGATTACTCGGTGCTGTTTTTGGCCACTGGAACCTGAGCGCCCCCTAACCCATGTCAAGCCAAACCAATCTCGCGTTGCCGCGCGGCTACCAGTTACTCAACTACACGGTCGTCAAACAGCTGAGCGCCGGCGGTTTCAGTATTGTGTATCTGGCACAGGATGAAAACGACAAGCCGGTAGCCATCAAGGAATATCTGCCGAATTCGCTCGCCTTGCGTCAGGATGGCGACAAGGTCGTTGCCACCACACCGGAAAAAATGGCAACGTTCAAATTCGGCCTGAAGTGCTTTTTTGATGAAGGCAAGACGCTGGCGCACATTCAACACCCCAACGTGGTGCGGGTGTTGAACTTCTTCCGCGCCAACGAAACGGTTTACATGGTGATGGAGTACGAACGCGGGCGGACACTGCAGCGCGAGATACAGCTGCACGGATCGGTGCGCGAGGACATCATTCGTCACGTGTTCTATCACATGCTCAACGGTCTGCGCGAAGTTCACCTGCACAAGCTGCTGCACCTCGATATCAAGCCGGCCAATATCTATATCCGCCGCGACAGCTCGCCGGTACTGCTGGACTTTGGCTCGGCGCGGCAGACATTAACCAGTGAAATCAAGCGTTTCACGCCGATGTACACTCCCGGCTTTGCCGCTCCCGAGCAATACAAGGGGCGCGAAAACCTTGGCCCGTGGACCGATATCTACAGCGTTGGCGCCAGCATCTTCGCCTGCATGGCCGGTTTCGCACCACAAGCGGCGGATGCGCGACTGGAAGACGACCGACTGGTATCGGCAAAGAAACTCTGGGGTGGCAAATATTCGAACGAGCTGCTGGAAATCGTCGACTGGTGCCTGCAGATGAACTACCTTGATCGGCCGCAAAGCGTCCATTCGCTGCAGAAGGCACTCTCACCCAAGGTTCCGGAAATCCCGCCCAAGGCATCGATGCTCGATAACCTGAAAAAATCGCTTGCCCGTATCCGCATGCGCTGACACAGTGCATAACGAAACTCGCGCATCAGCGCAGCCAATACAGTATAATTTATTCCAATTTCATAATTTCTCCAGCCAGCAGCGCCAGCCAGCATGAAATTCTCGATCTACCAGGAAAGCCGCCGCGGTGGCCGCAAATACAATCAGGACCGGGTA
>CALMFQ010000560.1 GCA_937863215.1 uncultured Pseudomonadota bacterium | reverse complement strand
GCCCCGCCGCAGCCAGGCAAAGCGGCCACCAGACCCGCGCCGGCCAGATCGGCAGCCAAGCCGCCGGTCGCCACTGTCAAGGCCACGCCACCCGCAGCCGCCAGGCCGGTAACGCCGATCATGCAGGATGCGGTTGCCAGCGTAAGCGACAAAGACAAATCCGGCAAAAAGAAAAAAGACGGCACCAGAAAGCAAAAACAGGTGCGCGACAGCTTTACCCTGCCGGAAGCCGACTACGCGCTGTTCGCCGCGCTCAAGGCACGTTGTCTGGCGCGTGGCGTCGAGGTGAAGAAAAGCGAACTGCTGCGCGCCGCGCTGCGCCAGCTGGCCGGGCTCGACGACGTAGTGCTGGCGGCGCTGATGGGCGAGATCGAGAAAATCAAGACCGGCCGTCCGAGCAAATAATCCCGGCTCACGCGGGCAGCGCTGCCCGCGCTCAGCCGTTCCCCGGCTCGCCAATCGCCGCACCGCGCTCCAGCAACAGCTCGCGCAGGATCGAGCGGTGGCAATGTGCCTCGTCCTCACAATAGCAGCCGAGCGCCAGATTGGTTTGGTGCGATAGCGCCGCCAGCAGATCCAGCACCTTGCTGGCTTCCGACGCCTTCATTTCGGCAAGGAATTTACGCCGGAATGCCGCCCAGCTTTTGGCGTCATCCGCTGCCAGCGCCTGCTTCAGCAATTCCTCGCTCGGCGCCAGATTCGGCAGCCAGACATCGTAGAAATCGCGGCTGGCGAATTCCTCCTTTTTCACCCCGCGCGGCGGCCGGCGTACCGTGCCAAGGCGTAGCCCTTCGTTGATGGCGCGCGGGCTGCCGAGGCGAACGATGCGGATACTCATGAGCTGATCCCGTATTGAATACTGACTGCAGCATAGCCGCAAATTTGCCGCTCGCCTGCAAGCCGCGCCGGTATTGGCCCGCAGCCATGCCCGGCCAATATCTGCCAACAACACGGCGCCAAAACCGCAAATTGTAAACGCCGCCGGCAATTGGCGACAGCGGCGAGGCATGTCGCACCCCCATAAAAACCCACGGTAGTGTATAAATATACAGGCACGAAAATTGCCTCCTTGCCAAGGATGTTTTATGGGTCATACTGTCCGCAAATATTTCCTTTTTGACGGCAGCCATGACTCTTTCCACCCAAGCCGCCCCCGAGTGGCAACGCTATTTCAGCGCAGCGCGCAAACGTTTTACCCAGAGCGAAATCGCCGCCAAGCTGGGCGTAGAGCCCCGCACCGTGCGCCGCTGGGAAGCGCGTGAAACCGAGCCGGCACCTTATCTGGTGCCGGCACTGCAACAACTGTTGCCACTGGAACTGCCGTTCGCAGGCGAAGAAAAATTCCGCTTTATCGACCTGTTTGCCGGCATTGGCGGCATCCGGCTGGCGTTCGAATCCATTGGCGGGCGCTGCATCTTTACCAGCGAATGGGACAGCTACGCACAAAAAACCTACGCCGAAAACCACCGCGACGGCCATGCCATCAATGGCGATATCACCAAGGTAGATGCGGCAGAGATACCCGATCACGACGTATTGCTGGCGGGTTTCCCTTGCCAGCCATTCTCGATTGCCGGCGTATCGAAGAAAAACGCCCTTGGCCGGGCACATGGCTTTCAGGACGAAACGCAGGGCACACTGTTTTTCGACGTGGCGCGCATCATCGCCAACAAACAGCCACGCGCCTTTTTGCTGGAAAATGTCAAAAACCTGCTGTCGCACGACAAGGGGCGCACCTTTGACGTGATCCGCCGCACCCTGCAGGACGAACTCGGCTACCACATCCACTACCGCGTAGTGAACGGCGCGCACTTCACCCCGCAAAACCGCGAACGCATCCTGATTGTCGGCTTCCGCGAACCGGTGGCATTCGACTGGGATGCCATCCCTCTGCCGTCCAAAGGCAATGTCACCCTCAGCCACATCCTGCACAAGACGGATGGCAGCGAACCGCTGCTACCATGGGATGGCGAACGCTTTTTCAACCACGCCAGCCGCAGCGTGCAGGACAAATACACGCTGACACCCAAGCTCTGGCAATACCTGCAGGACTACGCCGCCAAACACCGCAGCCAGGGTAACGGCTTCGGTTTCGGGCTGGTCGGCCCGCACAGCGTCACCCGTACCCTGTCGGCGCGGTATTACAAGGACGGCTCGGAAATCCTCGTCGACCAAGGCCCGAACCAGCGCCCGCGCCGCCTGACGCCAAGGGAATGCGCGCGCCTGATGGGCTTCCCGGATTCGTTCCGGATTCCGGTGTCGGATACGCGGGCATATCAACAATTCGCCGCATCGCCCATGCCGCCGATGATTGCACCTGTTGCCAACGCAATGCAGCAAGCTCTCGATTCTTCCGCTACAGTCACCCCTGTTGCAGCAAGATTGCCGGAGGGGCTAAAAGTGAAAAGCAAGAATTGGACACGCGAGCAAATATTGGTAGCTATCAATCTAT
>CALMFQ010000559.1 GCA_937863215.1 uncultured Pseudomonadota bacterium | reverse complement strand
CAACACCAAGTGCATGATTCCAATATCGAATCGCACTGGAAAAACTTTAGATCGCAAATCAATTTCTTCAACACAGATTATGGCAACCATGCTGCAAGCCATTCGGCACAATGATCGTCCAGCATCCACTGATCCAGCACAACTTGCCGCAATTCAGCCCCCTTGCGCCCCAGCGCATCACGATCAGCCAGACTGTCTCGAATCGCAGCCACCCAGTCACGGAACCGGTTTTTCACCCGCAGCACCGGCAGGTTGCACTGGTATGGCGTAATGTCGGTACAAATCACCGGATAACCCAACACGCCATATTCCAGTAACTTGAGATTGGATTTCGATTCGTTGAACGCATTCAGTTCCAACGGTGCGAGCGCCAAGTCCAGGCCGAGATTGGCGAGCTTTGCCGGATATTGCTCGAACGGTACACCAGGGTGAAAATCCCGTACGTAAGGGCGCAGGAATTCTGGGCACATGCCGAGAAAAACCCAATCCACTTCGTCAGCCAACTCTTTCACCACGTCAACAATCAACTCCAGGTCACCGCTATGGCTAACACTTCCCGCCCAGCCAACGCGCGGCTTTTGGCCTTGATTGCGCATTGCCCTCAAGCCGCCCCAGCGCTGGCTATCCAGCCGGTTCGGCACAACGCGAATATCGTCGTTATAGCCACGCATGGCTTGTGCAAGCGACTCAGTAGAGACGATAAAACGGTCGCACAATCTGGTAGCCTCACGCAACCAGCGCACAGTGTCGGCAGGAATTTCGTTGCGATGCAGGCTTTTTACCGGGACGTTGGTTATCAGATCATCCAGTTCGAAAACCATGAATGATTTAAGGAATTTGCGCGTCTGGCGCATGCGCTTAACTTGGTTTTCGTAAATCTGGCGCTGAAATATCACGGCATCGGGCTGCAAACGACTTTGTTCGTTCGGGTGCAACAGATCAAATCCGCTCAGCGCTTCCGCGATCTCTTTGCGCGCCATTACACTGGCAGGCTCCAACATGCGGTAATAACCACATCCGGCTATGTCCGCCGGTTGCAACAGCACCCTTGGCAAGGGTTTCCAGTCCAATGTGGGCCGCTGCAGTACCTGCCGATGCTCTTGTGCAAACGGCTGGCCGACTGAAACCAGATTTTGGTTATAGGCGGGATCGCTAGAGAAACTCGTCAGCCAACGATTCAATAATGGCTCAACGACGGCAACTGAATCATCGATAGTCAGTTTTGCGGCACTGCCAGGCTCAGAGTTACCGGCCCAATCGAGTGCAGCAGAGGTTCCTTCACTCATCAAACTGACATGAGGCGTCCATAAGGCCCGTAAGCCGTATTGACGCAAGCGTAAGCAAAAATCGACATCGGCAGCGGCTCCGCAACCAAGATCAAATCCCCCCAGTTGCTCAAAGCTAGCGCGGCGCATTAACAACATGCCGCCCGACAGCGCTGAGAACGATTGCGCGACATGGGCTCTGCCCATTGGCCCGGCGTCGTTATGCATCAACCCGGCGAAAGCCGGGGCATAGCCACCGTCGATACCGAGAATCAGTCCCCCGCCAAGCACCCCACCCTGTCCATCGAGCAGACGCGGCGACACAACAGCAACTTCAGGGCGTTGTAATTCACCGGTAAGCATCTCAAGCCAGTTGGCATCAAGCGGCACACAATCGAAATGCATAAAGCCCAATACCTGTCCGTGTGCCTCGCGTGCCAGCAGATTGTGCAATTGTGCAAGTGAGGTATGGGTTGGATAACGGAACACCCTCAGACGGGGATCCGCCATTGCATCCAAACCTTGCAGGAAGGCCAGGGTAGCGACATCGGAACTGCCGTTGTCGAGCAACAGGATTTCAAACTCGGGGTACCGCGTATGTTGGAACAGCCCTTCGATACAGCGTTGCAAGCGAGGCAAATCGTCCCGCACGGCAATCAGCAGCGACACCATCCCCAAGCTGCCACCCTGCCACGACCAGCGGAAACTGCCGGGCGCCCAGCCTGTCTCAAGCACGGCAGGAATCGCGGCGCGCTGCAAAGCTTGGGTACATGCCAGTTGCGCTGCCGCAACCTGTTGCGCCACCGGCACACAGGTCTCCGGGCAACGGTGGTAAAAAATTGATGGAATATGTCCAATCGCATTCTCGCCCCAGCGTTGCCAGCAACGTAGTGCCAGGTCAATCTGCTCCGCACCATTGGTTTCCTGGTTAACACCGCCAAGCTCGACAAGACTATTGCGGCGGATCAGGCTCA
>CALMFQ010000558.1 GCA_937863215.1 uncultured Pseudomonadota bacterium | reverse complement strand
TGCCGCCCGATGCTAGCGCGTGCGGAGCCCCCGCTTTCCATGGAAAAAGTTTGCGCCGGGAGCATGATTGTCGTGCACTTTGCCGCACCGGCTCGGTTATATTTCAGGCTACCAGTGCGCCGGGGGTAACCCTCCGTCAGGCCCTGCCGGATGGGGCGCCCCGCACTGCGACACACGCCGGGTATCCGGTTTTTGTTCCATTCGCTGCAGCAGGCGGCATCATCAGAGAGACAAAGGCTCACAATGTTCCGGCTTGACCCCGCCTCGCCTAGCGTGCGCACTCTCCTGCTGGCCCTGGCATACATCGCGACCGGCTGGCTCGGTTTGCGGATTCCAGCGGTTGGCGCGCACATCACCCTCGTCTGGCTGCCGACCGGCGTGGCCACAGCGGCGCTGTTTCTCTGGGGCTGGCGCTGCTGGCCCGGCGTGTATGCCGGGGCATTCCTCGTCAATCTGGCAATCGGCTCGTCCCCGCAACTGGCGGCGGCAATCGCCATCGGTAACACGCTGGCGCCGCTGCTGGCGGCGTACGGACTCAGCCACGCCGGCTTCAGCCGGCAATTCGAGCGCCGGCACGACGTCTGGCTGTTCTTCAGCATCGTTACCGCCAGCATGCTGCTGTCGGCCTCCGGCGGCACGCTGGCGCTGCTGATTGCCGGCCTGCTGCCGCACTCGGCGTTGGCCGAAGCCTGGATTACCTGGTGGATGGGCGATGCCGTCGGCGCCTTGCTGGCGGCCCCGCTGGCATTGACCGCGACCCGTGAGCACGTGGCGCGCCTGCTGGATTCCGGGCGCGAATGGCTGGTATGGTGCCTGATCGCGGTGGCGGCATGCTGGCTGGCATTTGTCCACCCATTCAGGCAAAACGGCTATGCGCAGGCACTCACGTTTCTGACGCTACCGATAATGGCCTGGGGCGCACTGCGTTTCGGCGTGGTCGGTGCGTCGGTCGCCAGCCTGGGATTTGCGATATTCGCTGCCAGCGGCACGGCATTGGGCCATGGCGGTTTTGCCGTCGCCGATATCCATATCAGTCTGTTCATGCTGTGGAGCTACATGGCTGTCACGGTACTGACCACGCAGCTGATCACCGCACTGCAGGCCGAAAGGGCTGCGGCAGAGAAAAAACTGCGTGCCGGCGAAGAAAAACTGCGCAATCTGTTCGACCTGAGCCCGCTGGGGATAGCGCTCACCGATATGCACGGGCGCTATCTGGAATTCAACGAAGCGTTCCGCAAAATCTGCGGCTATCCGGCCGAAGAGCTGAAAACACTCGATTACTGGGTGCTCACGCCGCGCAAGTATGAGGCGGAAGAAGCACTGCAGCTGCAGGCATTGCAGCAAAGCGGGCGCTACGGGCCGTACGAAAAGGAATACCGGCGCAAAGACGGCTCGCTGGTGCCGCTGGTGCTCAACGGTGTGCGGGTAACCGGTTCCGGCGGCGAGCAGTACATCTGGTCGATAGTCGAAGACATTACCGAACGCCAGCGCCAGCAGCAGGAATTGAAAGCTGCGCTGAGCGCGGCCGAAAGCGCCAACAAGGCGAAAAGCCGTTTTCTGGCCACCATGTCGCACGAAATCCGCACGCCGCTGAACGGCATTCTCGGCATGGCACAGCTACTGCTGATGCACCAGACCACGGAAGCCGAACGCACCGAGTACACCCGCACCATTCTGCATTCCGGCCAGTCGCTGCTGGCCATTCTCAACGACATTCTCGATCTGTCGAAAGTCGAGGCCGGACGCATGGAGCTGATGCTGGTGCCGCTTGAGCCACAGCAACTGGTGAGCGAAACCGTGGCGATTTTCTCCGGTCTGGCGCGCGCCAAAGGGTTGCAGATCGAGGCGTGCTGGCATGGCGATGCCGCACAACGCTACCGGGGCGACCCGATCCGGCTGCGGCAGATGCTGTCGAACCTGTGCAGCAACGCGATCAAATTCACCGCCAGCGGCTTTGTCCATGTCGATGTGCGCGAAGTGCAACGCGACGGCCGTAGCGCCATGCTCGAATTCTCCGTCAGCGACAGCGGCATCGGCATTCCTGCGGACAAGCAGGCATTGCTGTTTCAGCCGTTCTCGCAGCTAGATGCCTCCAACACCCGGCAATACGGTGGCACCGGGCTGGGGCTGTCGATCGTGCGCGGGCTGGCGCAGGAAATGGGTGGCAGCATCGGTGTCGAAAGCCGTGCCGGCCAGGGCTCGCGCTTCTGGTTCCGCGCCCGGCTCGGGCTGGAACCGGGCAATCACGAGCGCCGCACACTGGCATGCGACATGCCCGACCGGGCGCCTATCCAGGCCGCATACCGTGTGCTGGTGGTGGACGACTCCGAAATCAATCGCAAAGTGGTTGCCGCCATGCTGGAGCGGCTGGGCGTACAAGTCGAGATCGTGTGCGATGGCAAAGCCGCGGTCGAGGCCGCATGTGGCAGCCACCGCCCGGATCTGATCCTGATGGACGTGCACACGCCGGTAATGGACGGACTGGAAGCCACGCAAATCATCCGCCGGTGGGAGCAGGCCCACGCACAGCGGCCATGCGTCGTGATCGCCTTCAGCGCCAGCACGTTCGCCGAAGATATCCAGCGCTGCCGGTCTGCCGGCATGAATGACTTCCTGCCCAAGCCAATCCAGGTCGAACAACTGAAGCAGATGCTGGAACAATGGATCGCCACTATCGGCAACCGGCCACCGGACCAACCCGGCACGAACTAGGCCCTGTTGGCCGGCACAGCCTTTGGAGCCGGCAGCGAGTGGGTGGTAACATCGCAACCCCATGCGTATCAGCGACATCCATCAATATCTGGCCGGCCTCGGCGCACTGCCGGTGCATCGCGAGCGCGTAGTGCGCGCCTGGCTGCAGGCCAAGCCACTCGATGCCTGCCGGCGGCGCCAGCAGGCGGAAAACTTCCTGCCGCTCGGCGTGCGCGCCGGCCTGCCGCAGCTGCAGGCGGCGCTGGAACAGCTTGCGCGCATCCGCTCGCAGCATCCGGCCAGCGACGGCTCGGCGCGACTGCTGGTGGAGCTGGGCGACGGCCAGCTGGTGGAAAGCGTGCAGCTGCCGCGCGACGGTC
>CALMFQ010000557.1 GCA_937863215.1 uncultured Pseudomonadota bacterium | reverse complement strand
TCCGCTTGTCTTTTCGCCCTGTTTTCTGCCGGTTTCAGGAGGTTTTGTGCAATATTTCGTGCGCCAAGGCTGTCTGTTTCAAGAGGGTAGATTTTGGGGTTGTTGTGTTTATCTGTATTAATGATGGTTATCGAATATGTGTGTTTGGCAAATTGATTCGAATATCAGAATCAATTGCGTATTTGGCGGGCGGCGGCCAATGCCGCCGTTGCTTCTGCACCTGGCCTGCTTATTCCTCCTGCAGCGAAAACTTGATTGCCTGATAGCGCTGTTCCGATTCCTGCCGCAATTGCTTGCGCAGCCTGGCGGCGGCGAAGCGCTGGTGTTCGTCGGGGTTGGCCGGCTGCAGCACCGGCACTTTTGCCGGTTTGCCGTCGTCGCCCATCGCCACCATGGTGAAGTAGCAGCTGTTGGTGTGGCGCACGATCTGCTGCTGGATGTTTTCGGTAATGACCTTGACGCCGATTTCCATCGAGGTGGTGCCGGTGTAGTTGACTGCGGCGAGAAACGTGACCAGCTCGCCGACGTGGATCGGTTGCCGGAACGTTACCTGATCCACCGACAGCGTCACGCAATAGCGCCCGGCGTAGCGGCTGGCGCAGGCATAGGCCACCTGATCCAGCAGTTTGAGAATGGTGCCGCCGTGTACATTGCCGGCGAAGTTGGCCATGTCCGGCGTCATCAGCACGGTCATTTCGAGTTGGTGGCGTGATTGGTTCATTGAATCAGTTCCAGAAATAAGCCAGTAAGAAAATACCCAGCATGGTGAAGCCGATGGCGATTTTCGCCGCCATTCCAGCCACCAGCCCGAGCCACGCGGCCAGCCCCACCTTGCCGGCCTTGAGCAGATCGCGCTCGGCAATCAATTCGCCGATCGCCGCGCCGACGAACGGCCCGAGCAACATGCCCGGCAGTCCGGCGAACATGCCGGCGAGCGAGCCGAGCGTGGCGCCCCAGATTGCCTGTTTGCTGGCGCCGGCACGTTTGGCGCCGAGGCTGCCGGCGAGAAAGTCCGCCAGTTGCGACAGCAGCGTCAGTGCCACCAGCGCGGCGATGCTGAATGCGCCGATACGGTTGAAATCATCCAGCCAGGCGGCGAGAACCATCCCGGCCAGCATCAGCGGTGTGCCCGGCAGCAGCGGCAGGATATTGCCGGCAAAGCCTGCCGCAATCAGCACGATGGCCAGCAGCCACCGCAGCGCCGATAGTTCCATGAAAAAAGCCCGAAGTGAATTCGGGCTTTACCTTAGCAGCCGCAGCCGGTGCGGCAAAGCGCGGAACGATCAGAACACCGTTTGCAACGAAATCGTCACCAGCTTGGTGTCGCCGCTGAAGCCATTGCGGTTGCCGCTGATCAGGTTGAATCTGGATTCGTCTTCCACCTTGTCGAACTGCAGCTTGAGCGAGGCGGACGGGTGGAAATCCCAGCGCAACGACGCGCTGTTGGT
>CALMFQ010000556.1 GCA_937863215.1 uncultured Pseudomonadota bacterium | reverse complement strand
TCAGCAGCGGCAGCCGCGCCTTGGCGACGCCGACGGTTTCGACCCGTTCGGCAATCTCGGCGGGGGAAAAAGCATCGAATCCGTACATGGTCGTCTAGCTACTCCTGGCTCTCTATCCTTACCGCGGTGACCTTGTATTCCGGCGAGTTCACCAGCCGGTCACGCACATTCGAGGTCAGCCGGTTCACCTGCAGATCCGGCCGGTGGAAGGTGCTATACAGCTCGCCCGGCTTGATGCGCTCGCTGATATGCAGCGGCAATTCGGCACTGCCGTAACGGCTGCGCACCCGCACCTGCTGGCCTTCCTGCAGCCCCAGTCTGTCGGCGTCGGCCGGCGAGATGTCGAGCGTATCGCTCGGCCGCAGTTCGGCGTTGGCGCTGCGATAACTCATGGTGCCGGCATTGAAGTGATACAGCGTGCGGCCGGTGGTCAGCAGCAGCGGGTAGTCGGCATCGCATTGTTCGCTGCTGGCAATGAAGGGGATGGCCTGCAGCGCGGTGCGTTCGGCGTGGGCAAACCGCTGGCGGTGCAATACCGGCGTGCCGGGGTGATCTTCGCCCGGGCATGGCCAGTTGATGCTTTCATGTTCCAGCCGCGCATAACTCAGCCCGGCGCCGCCTGGCCACACTTGCCGCACTTCGTTCCAGATCGCTTCGGCGTTGTCGAACTCAAAGCCCTGCGGGTGGCCCATACGCGCCGCCAGTTGCTGGATGATCCACCAATCCGGCCTGGCGTCGCCCGGCGGCGGTACCGCTTGCCGCACCCGTTGCACGCGGCGGTCGGAGTTCATGAAGGTGCCGTCGCGCTCGAACACGCTGGCGGCGGGCAGGAACACATGGCCGAATGCCTTGGCGGTTTCGTTGAGAAACAGGTCCTGCACGATCACCAGTTCCAGTTGCTGCAGCGCCTGACCGGTTTGCACCATGTTCGCCAGCGTCGGGTAGATGTCGTAACCGAATGCCCACAGTGCCTTGAACTGGCCGGCCAAAGCCGCATCGAGCATTTGCAGCAGATCCTTGCCGGGCGTGGCTGGCAGCGGCTGGCCCCAGGCGGCTTCGAAGCGCGCAGCTTCGGCGAAGCTCTGCGAGCCGGCCAGTGTTACCGGTTCGCAACCCATATGCGCCGAGCCCTGCACATTGTTCTGGCCGCGCAGCGGATTGATGCCGCTGCCGGGTTTGCCGAGGTTGCCGCTGAGCAAGGCGAGGTTGATCAGCGTCATCACGCCCTCGGTGCCTTGCAGGTGTTCGGTCATGCCCAGTCCGTGGAAACACATCGCCGGTTTGGCCTGCGCATACAGCCGCGCGGCAGCACGGATATCGGCGGCGGGTACGCCACAGGCTGCGGCCACGTTTTCCGGCGCGTAGTCGCGGATGAAGCCGGCGTAGGCATCGAAATCATCCACCCGCGCGGCGATGAATTCGCGGTCGATCAGCCCTTCCTCGATAATGGTCGCGGCCATTGCGTTGAACAGTTGCACATTGTGGCCGGGGCGCAGCGGTAGATGGATAGCGGCGTAATCCGCCAGCTCGGTACGGCGCGGGTCGACCACGATCAGCCTGGCGCCGTTGCGCACCGCCTGCTTGATGCGCGCGCCGACAATCGGGTGATTCTCGGTCGGGTTGCAGCCGCAGATCATGATGGTCTGGGCAATTTCGATATCGTCAAAGGCATTGGTCGCGGCGCCGGTGCCAAGCATGGTTTTCAGCGCCTTGGCCGACGGCTGGTGGCAAACGCGCGCGCAGCAATCGACGTTGTTGCTGCCAAGCACCAGCCGGGCAAATTTCTGCGCCAGATAGTTTTCCTCATTGGTTGCGCGTGCCGAACCGAGTACGCCGGTCGCATCGGCGCCATATTGAGCAACAATCTGCTTCAGGCGACTGGCAGAGAAGTCCAGCGCCTCGCCCCACGACACCGGGCGCCAGTGCTCGCCATCGCGCAACATCGGCGTGGTGATGCGATCCGGCGCGTGGTTGAATTCGAAGGCGTAGCGACCTTTGACACACAAATGGCCACGATTGACCGGGCTATCGGCCGGGCGAATCTGCACCACTTTGCCGCCAGCGCTGCCTACTTCCATCTGGCAGCCAACCCCGCAATAGACGCAGGTGCTGCGTGTCCATTTCTCCACCGCCTGCGTGCTGCGCTTGTCGTACAAGGCGCCGCTCGGGCAGCTATCAACGCAGGCGCCGCAAGAGACACAACCAGCCTGAACCAGCGTATCGCCATCGGCCGGCGCCACA
>CALMFQ010000555.1 GCA_937863215.1 uncultured Pseudomonadota bacterium | reverse complement strand
ATCTGGAGCGGCTGCAGAAGGCCGGCCAGATGGCCTATCGGCTGGGCGACAACGACAAGGCGCGGCAATTTCTGGAAAAAGCCGTTGCGCACGGCGGCAATTCAACGCTGCTCGACGCCCGCTCGGTGATGTATCTGGCGATCTCCTGCTACGCCGAAGGCAAGCAGCGCGAAGCCGATAAAATGCTGCATCTGCTGCAGGGGCTGGTGGACCGCGCTGCCGATTATGAGAAGAAAGTACTGCTCAGCCTGACCCAGGCGGCCAAATGCTGGGCCACGCAAAAGCCGGACGAGGCGATCCTGACACTGAATAGCGTGGCCAATGCGGTGCACGACGAACGGATGGATTTCGAACTGGCTACCGACTTCATTTCGGTATGCGCGCGCATGACTGCCGGCGAAGCGGTGGTAAAAGACTGGACGGCGAAATTCGCCAAACGCTTTGGCACCAGCCGGGTGGCAATCGAGAAGCTGGAATTCGCCGCCACCCACTCGAAGGAGCTGCACGAAATCATTCATTTCGTGAATCAGGAAATCAACCAGATCGCCAACGAAGGCATGACGCTGGTGGTCGCCAACCGCCTGCGCGACGCCGCCGACCATCTGGTCGAGCACGCGCTGAATTACCACAACAACCGGCTGCTGCTGGCCGCAGCCAATGCGTCGATCCGCTATGCCAAGCAGGGCGAGCCGGATGCCAGCCAGTATCTGCACAAGGCGCGCCGCGCCAGCGACATGCTCAAGATACAGCACTACGACGCTACTACGCTGGAAGGGCTGGAGCAGGAGCTGCTGCTGTTGCAGTACAAGATCAAGCCGGCAGCGGCCTGAACTTCAGGCCGGGCCGGCCGGCCAGTCGCGCAGCAGCGCTTCGAGCCGCTCCTGCGGCAGCGGCCGGGCGTAGTAATAGCCCTGTACGATATCGCAGCCCATTTGCTGCAGCATCTGCAACTGCTCGGCGTTTTCCACCCCTTCCGCCACCACTTTCAGCTCCAGATTGTGTGCCAGGTTCACGATCGATGCGGCAATCGCTTCATCCTTGTGGTCCGAAGTGATTTTGTCGACAAAGGTCTTGTCGATTTTCAGCGTATCGATCTCGAACAGCTTGAGATAAGCCAGCGACGAATAGCCGGTGCCGAAATCATCGACCGAGAGCCGCACACCGAGCCGCTTCAGGTCGGCGAGCATGCGGCGCGTGGCATCGGTGTCCTGCATCAGCGAGCCTTCGGTCAGCTCGATTTCCAGCATCTGCGGCGCCAGCCGGTTCTGTTCCAGCCCCTGCTGCAGTAAATCCAGCAGCGCGTGGCTGGCAAACTGGCGCGGCGAAATATTCACCGCCAGCGTGCAGTTGTCGGCCAGCAGCCCGCTGCGCTGCCATGCGGCACGCTGGCGGCAGGCGGTTTCGATGACCCAGGCGCCCACCGGCACGATCAACCCGGTTTCTTCCAGCAACGGCACAAAGGTTGCCGGCGACACCATGCCGGCAGTCGGATGCTGCCAGCGCATCAACGCCTCCAGCCCGACAATGCGGCCGCTGGCGATTTCCACCTGTGGCTGGTAATACAGGCTCAGCTCGTGCTGGTCGAGCGCGCGCCGCAGGCTCTGCTCCAGCATCAGCCGGGCCCTGGCCTTGGCGTTCATTTCCGGGGTAAAGAACTGGTACAGGTTGCGCCCTTCGCTCTTGGCGCGGTACATCGCCACGTCGGCAGCCTGCATCAGGCTGCCGGGGTCGTTGCCGCAGCCCGGATGCGTGGCGATACCGATGCTGGCGCTGACCAGGATATCCATGCCGTTGCCGTTCAGGTGAAACGGCTGGCGCAGCGCGGCGAGAATCTTGCGCGCGATCATTGCCGCATCCTCGGGGTGTTCCAGCCCTTCCAGCACCGCAGTAAATTCATCGCCGCCCAGCCGCGCAATCGTATCGTTGGCGCGCACGCTGGCTTTCAGCGCCTGTGCCACGCCCTGCAGCAGCACATCGCCGGCATCGTGGCCAAGCGTGTCGTTGATCTGTTTGAAATGATCCAGATCGATGAACAGCAGCGCCAGATGCTTGTGATCGCGCTCGTTACGCGCCAGGCTCGATTGCAGTGCAGCGCGGAAACCGCTGCGGTTGTACAGGCCGGTCAGGTGATCGGTCTGCGCCTGCAGCCGCAGTTGTTCTTCCAGCGACTTGCGTACCGTCATGTCCTGGAATACCAGCACCACGCCGGCAGTGCGGCCGGCCAGCGGCGAACAGCAGAACGCCACCGGAAACGTGCCGCCGCCGGCGCGCTGGAACAGCGCCTCGTCCTCGCGCCATTCATGCCCCGACAGCAGCGCCTGCCGGCACGGGCTGCCGTTCCAGCCGCCAGCGGGCCGGGCGCAGAAGCAGGCCAGATCGCGGCCGATCAGCTGGGCGGCGTCCAGATTGAGCATTTTCATCGCCGCCGGGTTGGCAAACGATACCTGCCCCTGTTCGTCGATGCCGAGCACGCCCTCACCCGCCGCATCCAGTATCGACTGGTAGAACGCACGCTGGTCGTCGAGCTGGCGATAGGCGTGCAGCAGCTGGCGCTGACGCCGGTCGAGTTCGAGAAAGAGCGCCACCTTGCAGCGCAGGATGGTGGCGTTGACCGGCTTCAGCAGATAGTCGATGGCGCCGCTGCGATAGCCGCGCAGCGTTGCGTCTTCATCGCGCATGAAGGCGGTGAGGAACAGGATCGGGATATTGCGCGTGCGCCGCGACGAACGCATCAGCTCCGCCACTTCGTAGCCGTCCATTCCCGGCATCGCGATATCCAGCAGCACCAGCGCGACTTCGTGATCCAGCAGCAACTGCAGCGCCTCTTCACCCGAGCCGGCCTTGAGCAGCGTCAGCTGGCCATCGTCGAGCAGCGCTTCCAGCGCCACCAGGTTTTCCGGCCGGTCATCGACCAGCAGCAGCTTCTGGCGCAATTCGAGATCGCCCGCCGGCAGCAATACATCCTGATTGTCATTCACGAGCCTGCCTCCTGTCGTGCAGCATCCAGCCATTTGCGAATCATGCCGACCAGCTCGGCACGGTTGACCGGCTTGGACAGATAATCGTCAGCACCGGCGGCCAGGCATTTTTCCTGGTCGCCTTTCATGGCGCAGGCGGTAACGGCGATGATCGGGCGCAGGAAATGCAGCTCACTGCGCAGCCGGCGCGTCGCACCATAGCCGTCGAGCACCGGCATCATCATGTCCATCAACACCAGATCGATTTCCGGCTGCGCCTGCAGCAGGCGGATCGCATCCTCGCCATTGCGTGCGCTGCAGACATCGAAACCCTGCGCCTCCAGCATGCTGGTCATGGCGTAGATATTGCGCACATCGTCGTCCACCAGCAGGATTTTTTCGCCATTCGCCGCAGCGGCCAGCTCCCCGGCCGGCGCCGCAGCAGCATGGAAAAGCGCGCGGTCTTCCCGCACCGGCGCCGGCTCGGCAGCCGCTTCCAGCAGCGGCAACGGCAGGCTCAGGGTAAAAGTGCAGCCTTCGCCCTCGCGGCTTTGCAGCAGCAGCTCTCCGCCCAGCAATTCCGCCAGCTGGCGCGAAATCGTCAACCCGAGCCCGCTGCCGCCGTACTGGCGGCTGGTCGAACCATCCACCTGGCGAAATGCCTGGAATACCAGTTCGTGCTTGTCGGCCGGAATTCCCGGCCCACTGTCTGCAACGGCAATGCAGAAACGCACCGGTGGCCCCGGCAGCAATTCGAAACGCACGCGCACCGCACCGTGGCTGGTGAATTTCAGCGCATTGGCAATCAGGTTCTTGAGAATCTGGAACAGGCGCTGATAGTCGCTGACGACATGCACCGGCGCATCGCCGGCGAGATCCACGCTGAAAGCGAGATTCTTCAGTTCGGCCTGCGGGGTGAAGGTGCGGCGGATATTGTCCGCCAGATCGGTGAGCAGAATCGCCTCCTGCGCCACCACCACGCGGCCGGCCTCGATTTTCGACAGATCGAGGATATCGTTGATCAGATTCAGCAGATCGCTGCCGGAACGGTAAATGATATCGGCGTGCTCTATCTGCCGTTGGCTCAGGTTGCCGCTGGTATTGGCGTGCAATTGCTCGCTCAGGATCAGGATACTGTTCAGCGGCGTGCGCAGCTCGTGCGACATGTTGGCGAGGAATTCCGACTTGTAGCGGCTGGCAGTGGCAAGCTGCCCGGCCTGCTGGCGCAATTGCTCCTCGGCCTGCTTGCGTGCGGAAATATCGATGATCGAGCTCAGCACCAGCATGCCCTGCCCGGTGGAAATCGGATTCAGGCCGATCTCCACCGGAAATTCGCTGCCATCCTTGCGCAAGCCGTACAGTTCGCGCCCCGAGCCCATCGGCCGGGTCTGCGGCTGGTGCAGATAGCTGGCACGGTATTGCGGATGCTGGCCGCGCAGCCGCGGCGGCACCAGCACATCGACCGACAGGCCGAGCAGCTCGTCGCGAGTGTAGCCGAACAGCTTTTCCGTCTGCGAATTGATCAGCTCGATCACTCCCTGCCGATTGGTCACCACCACCGCATTCGGCGTGGCCTCGACCACCAGCCGGAAGCGATCCTCCAGCCGCCGGCGTTCGCTGATATCGACCACCGAGCTGATCACGGCTACCCCCTGATCGGTCTGGATCGGATTCAGGCCGATTTCCAGCGGAAATTCGCTGCCATCCTTGCGCAAGCCGAACAGCTCGCGCCCGGCGCCCATCACCCTTGTCTGCGGCCGCTGCAGAAAGTCGGCGCGAAACAGCTGGTGACCGCTGCGGAAGCGCTCGGGAACCAGCATCTCCACCGGCCGGCCGAGCATCTCGTCGCGCGAATAGCCAAAACAGGCCTCGGCCTGCGCGTTGACCAGCGTAATCAGGCCGTTGCGGTCGATCTTCACCATCGCGGCCGGCGCTGCTTCGAGCAGCCCCCGCAAGCGCTCGGCCTCGGCCTGTGCCGCAGCAAGCAGACGCTGCTGGCGCAGACGACACCCTGCGCCCAGTACCAGCAGCAGCGGCAATGCCAGCCAGCCGGCATAAGCCGCGGCCGGCAACGGCTCGGCAGCGGCGGCCTCGCCAGCCCACAACAGCAATGCAACAAGCAGACAGCGGAACGGTTTCATCGCAGCATTCCCGAATTCGCGAGCGATTCTCAAGTATAGAGGCTGCCGACGGCGGCAACAATTGGCAAAATCCACATATACCATTGTTTTTATTCAGATTTCATGCAACCCGGATAAACAGCATGGAATCATCGGCATATCGGCCCCGCACCGCCCTCTTCACACTGGCGCGCCGATCGCCGACAATCGCCGCATGTCCACCCCGCTCGACCTGAACGCCCAGCCCAAGCCGGTTCGCGACCGGCTCGGCCGGCTCGGCATCACCCGCGCCGCCGATCTGCTGCTGCATCTGCCGTTGCGTTACGAAGACGAAACCCATCTGTACCCGATTGCCGATGCGCCGCTCGGCGCACCGGTGCTGGTACAGGGCACGGTGCTGCACAGCGAGGTGCAATACAAGCCGCGCAAACAGCTGGTGGCGCAGGTGGAAGACGCCAGCGGCTGCCTGCATCTGCGTTACATCCACTTCTACCCGAGCCAGCTCAGGCAACTGGCGCCGGGAACTCAGGTAAGGTTGCTGGGCGAAATCCGCCGTGGATTCTTCGGCGATGAAATGGTGCACCCGAAAGTGCGCGTGGTACGCGCCGACAGCAGCCTCGCCGAAGCGCTGACGCCGGTTTATCCGACCACCTCCGGTTTGGCGCAATCGACGCTGCGCAAGCTGATCGACAGCGCGCTGGAGCAATTGCCGCTGCACGACACCCTGCCGGATAAACTATTGGACCGGCTGAATCTGCTGCCGTTCGGCGCCTGCCTGCAGCTGCTGCACCACCCGACGCCGGATATCCCGCAGCAGGTGCTGGACGAGCGCAGTCATCCGGCCTGGCGGCGGCTCAAGTTCGACGAACTGCTGGCGCAGCAACTGTCGATGCGCCAGGCCTACCGCTCGCGGCGCGAACGCAGCTCGCCGCAACTCAAGCCGACCGGCCAATTGCGTGCTGCGCTGCTGGCAACGCTGCCGTTCCCGCTCACCGGCGCGCAACAGCGGGTGAGCGCCGA
>CALMFQ010000554.1 GCA_937863215.1 uncultured Pseudomonadota bacterium | reverse complement strand
GTGCGCGCCCCGCAGGCCGAAGAAATCGGCTTGATCAAGGAAGGCGCCAGCGTGACTGGAAGTGCTGCCGCGTACCACCCGTGCGCAGTCGATGGACATCCTCTCGTCGCAGGCCAACATCGCCGGTTACAAAGCCGTGCTGCTGGCCACCCACTACTACCCGAAGTTCATGCCGATGATAATCTTCGGCGATACGAAGAAGGTGGTGGAGGATATGACCAAGGGGCCGCACTGACAGGGTGAACGGCGTGAAGGAGGCGGGCGACGTGTCACGCTGTTGCTGCCGAAGTGCGCTTAACACCATACAGTTGCAGCAGGGCCACGCAAGGTACACGGCCAACTCACAGCCCAAGCCTGGCGAATCAATGGTCTGCCATCTCGACTCTCGCTGCGGCAGTCTTCAATCAGGGAACGTTGACCACGCGTACACTGGCATCGACTGCTGAACGGGTAATGTAGCCAATGGTATTGGGGTTGTCGGCGATCAGTTTTTTCATATCGACATTGACCCCCACCTCTCGTGGCGGTTGCCCGACGCCCGACGCCATCCGGCGCGACCAGTAGCTGCGCAGCTGCTGAGCATTTCTGTGTACGACTCTGCGGTAAAATTTCTTGCGCAACGCGGTGCCGGTATGCATATCCATCGGCAAAGCAAGCGCCCCATTGGGGAAGCACGCATCTTTTGCCATATAAATATTGGCTACCTGCCGCGAACTCAGTTTCTCGACCTCGCTCTGAGCGCTCACAATCACCACCACCTCTGCCCGTGCGGCCTGCCCACACATGGCAACCAGCGCCAACGCCAGAGATCGAACGATTTTACGCATGGAAGCCCCTATCTTTACCCAAAATCACCACGATCCGGCCGCAGTACACGTTTCAACAGTATAGCCCGCCCGGAGCCGGACACATAAAGCATCAAGGGGTTGTTTCACTTAAAGACCAGCACCCCGGCCGCAGCAGCAAAAACAAAAACCCGCCATGGGCGGGTTTTTGTTCCAGAGCAAGCGGCAGCTTACTGCGCAGCCGGAGCCTTGCGGGTCGGCAGCTTTTCCTTGATGCGTGCCGATTTGCCCGAACGCTCGCGCAGGTAGTACAGCTTGGCACGACGCACATCGCCACGACGCTTGACTTCGATCGAAGCAACCAGCGGCGAGTAAGTCTGGAAAGTACGCTCAACACCTTCGCCGGACGAAATCTTGCGCACGATGAAGGAGCTGTTCAGACCACGGTTACGCTTGCCGATTACCACGCCTTCATAGGCCTGCAGACGCTCGCGGTTACCTTCCTTTACCTTTACCTGTACGACAACGGTGTCGCCCGGTGCGAATTCGGGAATGGTCTTGCCCAGACGGGCGATTTCTTCTTGTTCCAGTTGCTGGATCAGATTCATGGGTATTACTCCGTTTCTGCGGAATCTTGTTCCTTCTGGAACTGCGCCAGAAGCCGAGATTCCTCTTTTGTTAGCTGACGTTTCGCCAGCAGCTCGGGGCGCCGCAGCCAGGTACGGCCCAGCGCCTGTTTCAACCGCCAACGGTTGATTTCTGCATGGTT
>CALMFQ010000553.1 GCA_937863215.1 uncultured Pseudomonadota bacterium | reverse complement strand
CCAGGCCGGTGGCGGCGGTATTCCTGACCACGCGCAGCGAAGCAATGACGCGCCAGGCGTTCTGGTATCTGATCAAGCGCTACGCCTTGCTGGCCGGCATTCCGTCCACGCATATTTCGCCGCACACCCTGCGCCACGCGTTTGCCACACACTTGCTGAATCATGGCGCGGACTTACGCGTGGTGCAGCTGCTGCTCGGCCATGCAGACATTTCGACTACGCAGATTTATACCCACGTGGCACGCGAGCGGCTGAAGCAACTGCATCGGCAACATCACCCGCGTGGCTGATCCGGCGGCGTGACAGACACGCTCAAATTAATGAAAAAGGCGGCGCATCGAGCGCCGCCCTGTGCTTGTGACCAAGCGCAGCGTCAGCTGCTGGCTGCCGGCACGGCTTCTTCTTCCGACTGGATGTCGAGCAGAATCTGCTCGCCATCGTCGATATCGACAAACACGTGCCCGCCGCTGGCAAGGCGTCCGAACAGCAACTCGTCCGCCAGCGCCTTGCGGATTGTGTCCTGAATCAGGCGCTGCATCGGCCGCGCGCCCATCAGCGGATCGAAGCCCTTCTCTGCCAGATGATGGCGCAAACCGTCCGAGAACTGGATATCGACTTTCTTCTCGTGCAATTGCGCTTCCAGTTGCAGCAGGAATTTGTCGACCACGCGCAGGATGACATCCTCGTTCAACGGCGCAAACGGAATGATCGCGTCCAGACGGTTGCGGAATTCCGGCGAGAACATGCGCTTGATGTCCTGCATCTCGTCGCCGGTCTGCTTGCTGCTGGTGAAGCCGATCGCAGGCTTTGCCAGCGCTTCGGCACCCGCATTGGTGGTCATGATGATGATCACATTGCGGAAATCCGCCTTGCGGCCGTTGTTGTCGGTCAGCGTACCGTGATCCATCACCTGCAGCAGCACGTTGTAGATGTCCGGATGCGCCTTTTCGATCTCATCCAGCAGCAACACCGCGTACGGATGCTTGGTGATGGCTTCGGTCAGCAGGCCGCCCTGCTCGAAGCCGACATATCCCGGAGGTGCGCCGATCAAGCGCGACACGGCGTGGCGCTCCATGTACTCGGACATGTCGAAGCGCACCAGCTCGATACCCAGCGTGTAAGCCAGCTGCTTGGCTACTTCGGTCTTGCCGACACCGGTCGGGCCGCTGAACAGGAACGAGCCGATCGGCTTCTGCGGATTGCCCAGACCGGAGCGCGCCATCTTGATCGCCGCTGCCAGCACCTCGATCGCCTTGTCCTGGCCGAACACCACGTTCTTCAGGTCGCGGTCGAGCGTTTTCAGCGAATTGCGGTCATCGCTGGAGACATTCTTCGGCGGAATGCGTGCAATCTTGGCGATGATTTCCTCGATCTCGTGCTTGGTAATGGTTTTTTTCTGCTTCGACTTCGGCAGGATGCGCTGTGCCGCGCCGGCCTCGTCGATCACGTCGATTGCCTTGTCCGGCAAGTGACGATCGTTGATGTAGCGCGCCGACAATTCCGCCGCAGTGGTAAGTGCCGACTGGGTATATTTGACACCGTGATGCTCTTCGAAACGCGATTTCAGGCCGCGCAGAATCTCCACGGTCTGGTCAACGGTCGGCTCCGACACATCGATTTTCTGGAAACGACGCGACAGCGCATGGTCTTTTTCGAATACGCCACGGAACTCGGTGTAAGTCGTTGCACCGATGCAACGCAGCGAGCCGTTCGACAAAGCCGGCTTGAGCAGGTTCGATGCATCCAGCGTACCGCCGGAAGCAGCACCTGCGCCCACCAGCGTGTGGATTTCGTCAATGAACAGGATGGCGTGCGGATCGGCGGTCAGCTGCTTGATCACCGCTTTCAGCCGCTGCTCGAAATCGCCGCGGTATTTGGTTCCGGCCAGCAGTGCGCCCATATCCAGCGCATACACGGTCGAGCGCGACAGCACTTCCGGTACCGAACCTTCGACGATGCGCTTTGCCAGGCCTTCGGCAATCGCAGTCTTGCCGACCCCGGCCTCGCCGACCAGCAGCGGATTGTTCTT
>CALMFQ010000552.1 GCA_937863215.1 uncultured Pseudomonadota bacterium | reverse complement strand
CGGATTGAGCCGCCGATGTCGCTGCCCAGATCCAGTGCCGACAGCCCGGCAGCCATTGCCGCCGCGCCGCCGCCGGTACTGCCGCCGGGCGTGCAATCCAGATCCCAGGGATTATTGGCGCGGCCGAATACCGGGCTCCAGCACTGCGGATCGCCCGCCAGCTCGGGCAGATTGGTCTTGCCGAGAATCAGCGCACCGGCCTGGCGCAGGCGCGCCACTGCGGTGGCATCGTGCTGCGGCACGTAGTCTTTCAGCGGCGGATGGCTGCTGGTGGTGCGCATGCCGGCGGTGGCGAAACTGTCCTTGACGGTGATCGGCACGCCAAACAGCGGCCCCGGCTCCTCCCCTGCCGCAAGGCGCTGATCCATATCGGCCGCGGCGGCACGTACTGCAAACGGGTCACAGGTCACCACCGCATTCAGCTGTGCGTTGTAACGGTGAATGCGCGACAGGTAAAGATCGGCCAGATAACTGACGGAATACTGACGATTGCGGATTTGTTCAGCGAGCAACGAGGCAGACGAGAAGCTGGGCATAATCGATGACGGTCGCATTGACCGGACCATCATCCATCGCCGGCAACAGCAGCGCAAGTAGTGGCAGCGAATTTGCTACAATCGCGCCATGTTCAGCATCGTTCTGTTTCAGCCGGAGATTCCACCGAATACCGGCAACGTCATCCGCCTCGCCGCCAATTCCGGCTGCGACCTGCATCTGGTCAAGCCGCTCGGCTTTCCGCTCGACGACGCCAAAATGCGCCGTGCCGGACTGGATTATCACGAATACGCCAGCATGACCGTGCACGAGAACTGGTCCGACTGCTGCCGGGCGCTGGCCGGCCGGCGCATGTTTGCCGCCACCACGCGCGCTTCGACGCGCTATGACCGCATCCAGTATCAGCCGGGAGATGTGTTTGTATTTGGCCGGGAGACGTCCGGCCTGCCGGAGGATGTGCGCGAGAGCTTTCCGCCCGGGCAGCGCATCAAACTGCCGATGCGCCCGGACAACCGCAGCCTGAATCTGTCCAACTCGGTTGCGATCGTTGTCTACGAGGCGTGGCGCCAGCACGATTTTGCCGGCGCAGCGTTCCAGGCCTGACGGGCGTAGATTTGCCCATCGAGCCGGAGTGAGCCTGGTCTGGAGTTATTCGGCGCGGAACTCCGGTTTCGAATCGCGCACCATCAACCGCTCGATCACCGACCTTACCGGTGCGTTGTCGAACAGTGCGCTGCAGACCGCATCGGTAATCGGCATTTCCACTTCGTTCTCACGTGCCAGACGCTGCACCTCACGCGCGCTGGCCACACCTTCGGCGACATGGCCGAGCTCATGCAGGATCACATCCAGCGTCTTGCCCTCGGCCAGCGACAGGCCGACGCGCCGGTTGCGCGACAGATCGCCGGTACAGGTCAGGATCAGGTCGCCCATGCCGGTCAGGCCCATAAAGGTTTCCATCCGGCCACCCAGCTTGAGCCCCAGCCGCGAGATCTCGGCCAGACCGCGGGTAATCAGCGCCGCGCGCGCATTGTTGCCCAGCTTCAGTCCGTCGGAAATCCCGGCAGCGATCGCCATCACGTTCTTCACTGCGCCACCGACCTCCACCGCCACCACATCCTCACTCGAATACACGCGCAAGCGACTGTTCTGCAGTTGCGCAGCGATATCGCGGGCAAATGCTGCGTCGAACGAGGCCAATGTCAGCGCTGCCGGCAAACCGGCCGCCACCTCCTTGGCAAAACTGGGCCCGGACAATACACCGGTCGGCGTCGCAACCGGATACTCCTGCGCCACCACCTTGTGCGGCAGCAGTGCGGAATTGGCCTCAAAACCCTTGCACGCCCACAGCATCGGAATATCGGCGCAGCCGGCAGCAACGATTTTCTGCAAGGTCGAACGCAGGCCGGCACTGGCGGTAACGATCAGGATCAGATCCGCGCCATCGATCGCCTGCTCCAGGCTGGCAGCGACATTCAGCCCTTCGGGAAAGGCAAAACCGTCGAGATACTGACGGTTGACCCGTTCCTGCGCCAATGCCTCCATCTGCAGCGGGTTGCGCCCCCACAGCAGAACCCGATGCTGGCGCGCAAAGCAGATCGCCAGCGCAGTGCCCCAGGCCCCCGCCCCCAGCACAGCTAGTTTCATCACAAACCCCAAATATTCTTGATGGAAATAAAGCCGCTCTTACCGTCGCGATGGCGGACGCGCGCCCAGCCGCCTACCGGCGGCTCGACCAGCTCCAGCACGACATCGCGCTCGACCGCAAACACAGCCGGAGCCGTATCTTCGGCGCGCGCACGGATCTCGGCCCTGGCCGCGGTAACCTGCACCGTGCGCAGCTCGGCCAACTGGCGTGCCTCGATCCAGCCCATACCACCCGAAATATCGCGCACCTTGGCCCACTGCCGATTGGCAAACACCAGCTCAAGTGGAGTATAGCGGCTGAACAGGAACAACTTCTTCGACTGCGGCTGGGGTGCGGCATACAACGCCGCCCCCTGCTCTGCAACAGAACGGTATTCCAACCCGTCCGCCGCCAACGGCAGACCGGCCAGAGCGACCGACAGCAACAGCTTAGTGAGTTTGCGCCTGACCGGCATCAGCAGCCTGCTTTTGCGCGTACAGAGCCTCGAAATTGATCGGCGACAGGATTACCGGCGGGAAACCGGAGCGATTGACCATGTCGGAAATGGTTTCGCGCACGTACGGGAACAGAATGT
>CALMFQ010000551.1 GCA_937863215.1 uncultured Pseudomonadota bacterium | reverse complement strand
ATTTCGTTCAGCAGGCGCAGAATCGCTTCCTGATTGCGCTTGTTCTCACGCTCGGACTCCAGACGACGACGTTGCGCCTCGGCACCGTAAACACGGATCAGCAGATACAGCGAATACAGTGCGCCGGCGATGAACAGGAATTCAAGAATGAACGCTACTACGCCCCCCACCTGAGACTGATAGGCTTCTGCCAGACGCACCGACTCGGTCAGCAGGGTTTCGCTTTCCTTGAAAATGGTCTGGTTGGCCAGACGGCTCTTCACCAGATTCTGCATATTGCGCGAGAAAGTGCTCACCACTGTTTCGAATTCCTTGAACAGGGTGCGGATTTCCTGCAACTTGTCTTTGACTTCGGCACTGCGCGCAGCCGGAAGACGCAGCTCATCGCTCCCCTCGAGGAAACCCTGAATCGTATCGCGGAAAGTATTGGTATCCTTGCCCAGCAGGAACACGACTTCCGGGTTGATCACTTCACCCGCCAGCATCGCGTTGGCGTTCTTTGCCATGCGCTGGGTCAGCAACACCAGTTGCTGAGCCATGTCGACCTCATGCGCCGAAGCGCCGCTGTCGCGCAAGACCGAAACCAGCTGCTGCGTCTGTTCGAGCAATTTGCCATCGTTGGAATTGATGGCGCTCACGCTCTTGGTAACGGTAACGATTACCTGCTTGTTATCGAGAATGGTCTGAACCGTAGGCACACGGTTGTTGGGGCGGAATGAAGCATCCCAGACCTTTTTGATATCCTTGAGAATATCGGCCGCCTGCCCGGAAGACGACGGCAGGCCGCTACCGCCCTCGATCAGCAACGTAAGATTGGAATCGAATTTCTTGTAGGCGCTGTCGAGCGTATCGAATGCCTGAACGTTGCCCTGCACTGCCTGCCCCGCCGCCCGCGCAATCCGCTGCGACAGCATCTGCATTTCGGTCGAAGTCGCCCGGTATACCGCGTTATGGTTGGAAGAACGGATATTGACCAGAACGGTAATCAGGAACAGGCCAAGACACACCACGATCGACACGATGAAAATCGTCATCTGCCGGCGCGAAGGCAAATGGCCGACGAACGGCAATGGCTCCGGAGCCTCGCCTTCACCCGCGGTTCGCAGCTTCTCGATGATCGAAACCGTACGGGAGGGGTCGAAATTCTGCCCGCTTTCCGCTGCAGCCGCACCTCCCTTGCCAAACATGGACTTGATCTTGTTCAGATTAAACGCCATACAATTCTCCCTCACCGAGCCTGTCGGGGATATTCACGCTACATCGAGTTATATTGTTGCAACCTGCAGGAACTGCGGGTTAGCCGCCAGTGCGGCCATGTCGAGAGTTTTCCAGAGCTTGCCGTCGCCATCCCGGTAAGAGCCCGATTGCCACGGCAGATGCGGCTCTGCGGATTGTTCCGCCTGGAACTGATCCAGATTGCGTAGCCCCAGCATGCGGCTGACCAGCAAAGCGGAATTGGATATGAATCTGCCATTGACCAGCAACAATCGGCTGGAAGCGCTCAACATCGTCGGTTCGTTACCCATGAACAGGGACAAATCAACCACGCTATAGAGCGAGCCACGCACATTGGCAATGCCGCGATACCAATGATGCGTCAGCGGTACCGAGCACAATTCCGGAACGGCAACCACTTCACTGGCATCCTGCAGATCGACCAGCCACAGATCGTTACCGACCTGTATGCCGAGTTTGGACGCAGTACCCCCGCCACCGGCAAGCGATGACTGGAGCTTGGCGACTACGCTTTCCTGATATTCGCGAAGACTGATCTTTTTTGCCATGGCTCAACCAAGCGCAGCAATTTTCTGCAGCAATTCAGCCGAATTGACCGGCTTGACGATGTAATCCTTGGCCCCCTGGCGCAGCCCCCAGATCTTGTCGGTTTCCTGCCCTTTCGACGTACACATGATCACCGGGATATTCTTGGCGGCCTCTTCGCGCGTAATCGTGCGCGTCGCCTGAAAGCCGTTCAGGCCGGGCATCACGACATCCATCAGGATCAGATCGGGCAATACCTCTTTGGAGCGCACCACGGCCTCTTCACCGCTTTCGGCGGTAAATACCTCGAAGCCATTTTTTGCCAGGATTTCACACAGAAAATGGCGTTCAGTAGGCGAATCATCGACCACCAGGATTTTCTTGATCGGCATTTTTGTTTCCTAAATAACTGAGAATTACTGCGCCTACGCCTGAGCGCGGGCGTGTACATTGACGACCTGCAGCAAGCTATCTTTGGTAAATGGCTTTGTCAAATACTCGTCCGAGCCCACCATTCGGCCTCTGGCGCGGTCAAACAGCCCATCCTTGCTCGACAGCATGATCACCGGCGTGGCCTTGAAACGTGGGTTTTTCTTGATCAGCGAACAGGTCTGGTAGCCGTCCAAGCGTGGCATCATCACATCCACAAAGATCAGGTCAGGATGAAAGTCAGCAATTTTCGCCAAGGCATCGAAGCCATCTTCCGCCAGGATCACGTCACATCCCGCCTGCCCGAGGAAAATTTCGGCGCTGCGGCGAATGGTATTGCTGTCATCAATAACCATTACCTTGACGCCCTTTAAATCGGTAGTACCAGACACACGGCCTCCCGTAACTGTGTATGTATTTAAGTGTTGTATGAAATTCACAAGCCCAACGCAAGGCCAAACGCCGCCAAGCAAGCAATTGGCGCATATGGCACACGATATTGGGCAAAGCCGGAACAAAAGTGGAAAAACACTGCCAGATCAAGCACCGGCGCGGCTGTCGGACGTTTTACAGGTTTCGGGGGAGGTTTGGCAACAGATAAAGAAAACCCCGGCCTAAAGGGGATAAAGCCGGGGTAAACGCCTTATTCATTAAGGCACCCGCTCAGGGAGGAGAAGCGGGAGGCGACAGATTCGCCTACTTTCACGATAGTCAACAATACATCCGGCCCCAAGAAATTTTTCTCGCCACCACGCCGAATGCAGCAATCCAAACCTTTAATAGTCAACTACTTGCAAATCATCATCACTATCTGTATCCGGCTCCAGCAACCACTCACACAATGCCGTTTCCAGTTCCGGAATACCCAGCTTCTTCAGGCTGGAAAACAGCTGCACCGTGCAATGCGGCAGATCCTGCACCTGCTTGCGCACATCCTGCAGCACCCGGGTGCACTCCTGCTTGGTCAGCTTGTCCGACTTTGTCAACACCAGATGTACGGGTTTGCCGGTTGACGCAAACCAGTTGAGCATATTCCAGTCCAGCTCCTTGAGCGGGTGCCGCGCATCCATGATCAACACCAAACCGATCAATTGCCGCCGGGATTGCAGATACTGCCCCAGCAACTTTTCCCAGTGCGCCCGCACGGCAACCGGTACCTGCGCATAACCGTATCCGGGCAAATCGACCAGATACAAATCTTCACCCAACGAAAAATAATTGATGTGCTGCGTCCGGCCTGGCGTCTTGCTTACATAAGCCAGACGGACCCGATTAGCCAGCGTATTGATTACACTTGACTTTCCCGCATTGGAGCGGCCCACGAAAGCGATTTCGCGCCGGGTATCGGGCAGATCCCGCATATGATTGACGGTAATGTGAAATCGTAATTTCTGGAACAGAGACATCGTGCGCAGCGCCTGCGGAAGTTTGGGAAGGGGACATAGCAAAAAAGTTCCGCTAGAATAACAGGTTTGAGCGGAAACCACCGCCTGTTGAATAGTCGCCCGGAGTTCGGGCAATGCGGAAATGGCGGCAAATGACCGTGAATTGCAGCATGTGCCTGCACACTACTTTAAGGAGTCGTTTTATGAAATTTGGTATGGTGATGGCCGCAGCAGGCGTATTTGCAGCCAGCCTCAGCTTTGCTGGCGAGGCTCCGAAAGCTGACTTGGCCAAAGGGCAGCAAACCATGCAGCAGGTATGTGTTGCCTGCCACGGCGCAGACGGCAACAGCGCGGCCCCGGCAAACCCGAGTCTGGCGGGGCAACAGCCGGAATACATCGTTAAGCAACTGACCGAATTCAAAAAGGGTGTGCGCAAAAACCCGATCATGATGGGCATGGCCACACCGCTGAGCGATGCCGACATGGTCAATGTCGCCGCATATCTGGGCAGCCAGAAAGCCAAGCTACAGGAGGGCACCAAGCCTGACCTGCAGGCCCTGGGCAAGAAAATCTTCATGGCCGGCAATCCGGCAACCGGCGTGCCGGCCTGTGCCGCCTGCCATGGCCCGAAAGGCAGCGGCATGCCGGCGCAGTTCCCGCGTCTGGCCGGTCAGCACGCCGAGTATATTCAAGCCCAGATGCTTGCCTTCAAGAAAGAAGAGCGCGCCAACGACCCGAACAGCATGATGCGCCAGATCGCAGCCAAAATGAACGAGAAGGAAATCGAGGCTGTTTCCCACTACGTGGTAGGCCTGCGCTAAACTCGGCTCGATTGCGCCTCATCGAGTACACAACGAGAAAAAGGTGGCGTGAGCCGCCTTTTGTTTTTTGCGGAACAAGCGCCGTCGCTGTAGCACACCATCCATCGAATGAGCCGGAGTGCGGCACGACAAGCCAGACGCGATAGCGTGGCAGCGCAAAATCCTACCAGCCAGGATTGACATACAGTGCGACGCCAGTCAGTTTCACGGGCGCTGTTCGAGCTGTTCAGCTCGATGCGCTTCGCCATCAGCCTGCTTACCATTATCGCCATCGCGTCGATTATCGGTACGGTGCTCAAGCAAAACGAGCCTTATCCTTCATACGTCATTGAATTCGGCCAGTTCTGGTTCGGTATTTTCGAATGGCTCGGACTGTTCGACGTGTATCACTCTGCCTGGTTTCTGGTGATCCTGCTGTTTCTGGTCACCTCGACAGCGCTGTGCATCTATCGCAACACTCCGGGAATGCTGCGCGAAATGCGCAGTTACCGCGAACATGCCGGCGAAAGCTCGCTGAAAGCCTTTTCCCACCAGACCGAGTTTGCCATCGCAGGCGAGCAGGAGCAACGCGTCGCCCAGCTTGCGCAATGGCTTGATGCCCGCAGATACGCGCATAAGCGCCAGCAACGCAGTGACGGCTCAATCCTGTTGGCGGGCAAATCCGGCAGCCTGCAAAAACTCGGCTATTTCTTCGCCCACGGCGCAATCGTGCTGATTTGCATCGGCGGCTTGATGGACGGCAACGTATTGCTGAAGCTGCAGCAGCTGTCTGGCGACAAGCACGCCGAAACACGCGACCTGCCGCAGAGCAAAGTGCCAAGCGCCAGCCGCCTGGGAACGGGCAATCTTTCCTACCGCGGCAATGTCACGATTCCGGCCGGTAGTTCGGCGGATGTTGTATTCCTTAACACCGGTGAAGGCTACATGGTTCAGGAGCTGCCGTTCGATCTGCGCCTGGATCGCTTCCACATCGAGCATTACCCTACCGGCCAACCGAAGTTGTTCGCCAGCGATGTGACCATCACCGACAAGGCCACCGGCAAATCGCAAAAAACGACCATCAAGGTCAACCACCCGCTGGTTTTTGATGGCGTGTCGATTTATCAGGCCAGTTTCGGTGACGGTGGATCGAAGCTGGAGCTGGCGCAATGGGAGACGCTGGGCGTACAGACCCGGCCGCGCATGCTGCCGGCCCGCTCGCAGCAAAATTTCGCCTATCAGGCCGGCAAGCAGCAATACACACTGGAAATCGGCGATTTCCGCCTGTTCAACATCGAAAACGTCGATACGCCGCCGGGACAGCACCAGAGCGCGATGCAGGATGCGGTAGCAGTCACCGCGCCGAAGAGCACCAAGAACATCGGCCCGAGCATCCAGTTCAAGCTGCGCGACCAGCAAGGGCAAGCGCGCGAATACCAGAACTATATGCAGCCGGTCAGCATCGATGGACGCGCCTATTTCCTGTTCGGCATGCGTACCAGCCCGGGTGAGCCATTCACCTATCTGCGCATTCCCGCCGACGAAACCGGCAAGATCGATACCTATATGCGCCTGCGCGCAATGCTGCTGGACAAGTCGCAGGCTAGCGGGCTGGCGGAAACGGCAGCCAGCGGCACAATCGGCGACAAGGTGCAGAATGCAGCCTACAAGACGCAATTCCGGCAAAGCGTGGAATGGGCGCTGGATCGCTTTGCGCACGGCGGCTTTCCGGAAATCGACCGCTTCCTGCAAACCAGAGTGCCGGCAGACAAGCGAGAGATAGTTGCACGCACTTATGTACGCCTGATGCAGGGCATTGCGGTAGAAGCCTATCAGCGCGTGCGTGAACAAGCCGGCCAGGCACGCGAGGACATCACGCCGGAAAGATTCCGCTTCGTGATCGATAGCCTGGTGGCCATCAGCACCAGCTTTGACTATGGCGCACCAGTGCTGCTGCAACTCACCGGCTTCGATGAAGTCAAAGCCAGCGGATTCCAGATTACCCGCTCGCCAGGCAAAAATCTGGTATATCTGGGCTCGTTAATGTTGGTACTCGGTGTCTTTGCGATGTTCTACATCAAGGAAAAGCGGGTGTGGCTGCTGGTAAAACCTCACTCCGTCTTGTTTGCCATGTCGGCAAATCGCAAAGGCTCGGATTTCGACCGTGAGTACCAGCAAAACAGTGATCAACTGGAACAACTCTTGAAAGGTTAAGCGCATGCAATTGACACACAGCTACGCCGAACCAGGCCTGTTGCAAAGACTGAATCTTGCCGATGGCCTGTATGCCATTCTGTTGCTGGCCGTGGCCGGCTTTGCTGCCAATCGCTATGGCGCATATATGGATGGCTACGAGAAGGCCATACTGTGGGGCAGCGCCGGCGGCATGATCGCACTTGGCTGGTACTGGAAAGCGGTACGCCTGTTCCTGCCGATAACCGGCGCCATTGCCCTGTTTGCCACCCAAGTGTACAACGGCAATCTTGCCACTGCCGGACAGGCATTCTGGCTGAAATATCTGATCGCCAGCCAGCCAGCCATCATGTGGATGAGCGCGCTGTTTTTTCTCGCCACCGGCACCTACTGGCTGGCACTGCTGGGCCGCTCGGAATTCGCTGCACAAACGGCCACCGCACTGACCTGGAGCGCCACCGGCATGGGCTTCATCGGCATGCTGGTGCGCTGGTATGAAAGCTATCTGATCGGCACCGACGTCGGCCACATTCCCGTCAGCAATCTGTATGAAGTGTTCGTGCTGTTCTGCCTGATCACGGCGTTGCTGTATCTGTACTATGAAGAGCGCTACCGCAACCGGCAGCTTGGCGCCTTTGTACTGCTAGTCATCAGTGCAGCGGTCGGCTTTCTGCTCTGGTACATGCTGGAACGCCAGGCTCACGCAATCCAGCCGCTGATTCCGGCGCTGCAATCGTGGTGGATGAAACTGCATGTGCCGGCCAATTTCGTCGGCTACGGTGCATTCTCGCTGTCGGCGATGCTGGGTGTGGCTTATCTATTGAGCACCGAAGACACATCCAGTAAAAAGCCGTTCTGGATTGCGGCAACGGCCTTTGTCGGCATCGCCCTGTTGCTGCGCACAGCACAGCCATTTGCCAACGCCGATTACTGGTCCAACGCCAGTGCGACAATAGCGGTCCTGATGCTGATCGAGGCCAACCGCGGACGCCTGGCGCGCTTCCTGCCCCAACCGGAGATGGTCGATGAAATCATGTACAAATCGATTGCCATCGGCTTCGCCTTTTTCACCATTGCCACCATCCTTGGCGCCATGTGGGCTGCCGATGCCTGGGGTGGCTACTGGTCGTGGGATCCGAAAGAGACTTGGGCACTGATAGTCTGGCTGAACTATGCAGCGTGGCTGCACATGCGGCTGGTAAAAGGATTGCGCGGCGCGATACTGGCCTGGTGGGCGGCCATCGGCCTGTTTGTGACCACCTTCGCATTCCTTGGCGTCAATATGTGGCTGTCGGGCCTGCACTCATATGGCACACTGTAAAATGGCATCTGCTGTCAGCCAAGTGCATTGCTCGAGCGTTTAGTTTTCTATACTGCGTTGCGCAGTATTTTTTCAACCCTGTAGGGAGTTCTCGTTATGAAAGCAATTTTGTCCAGCTTGGCCGTAGCCGGTCTGCTGACCGTTGGCGCAGCACATGCAGCAGATGCAACCGCTCTGGCACAGAAAAGCAACTGTCTGTCGTGCCATGCAGTAGACAAGAAGCTGGTTGGCCCATCGTACAAGGAAGTTGCCGCCAAATACAAAGGCGACAAGGGTGCCGAAGCCAAACTGATCGAAAAAGTGAAAAAAGGCGGCAGTGGCGTATGGGGCGCAATCCCGATGCCGCCGAACGCAGGTGTTAGCGATGCAGATGTGAAAACACTGGTACAGTGGGTTCTGGCTACTAAATAAGCAGCCCGATGCAAAATCAGGCCGGAAGCAATCGCCGGCCTGACACCAGCAATCAACCGCCCTTCCTGCTCCACCACGCGCACGAGCCATCGCCGATGCAGGCTGCATGGGCCAGCTGCACGCCCTTCCATCCACCGCAATCTGTCATATACTTATTGCACACTGTTCGATTGTTCCGCTAATCTTTCGCCGGCTTCTTTTTCCGAAAGACGCTGGGGAGACAATCCACATAACGAACATGCCTTGAAAGTGTAGGACTATGGTAAAAGTGCTGACAGAACAAGATATCCTCCAAGACTCCGGCGAAGACTACATGACACCAGAGCATCTGGAGTTCTTCAAACAGCGTCTGTTGCAGATGAAGCAGGAATTGATCGCCAATGCCACGGCGACCAGCCAGCATCTTCAGGAACAGGAAGCGACGCCGGACCCTGCAGATCGCGCCACGCTGGAAGAGGAATATGCACTGGAGCTGCGCACCCGTGATCGCGAACGCAAGTTGCTGCAGAAAATCGACCAGGCGGTTGCCCGGATCGAGCATGGCGAATACGGCTATTGCGAAGACACCGGCGAACCCATCGGCCTGCAGCGCCTGATGGCGCGCCCGACTGCAACGCTGAGCCTGGAAGCCCAGGAACGTCGCGAGCGGATGAAAAAGCAGTACGCCGACTGACCCCTCTCCAGCGATACGTCATGCCAGCTCACCCGGGCTGGCAGATGTTTCCATCGCCTCTTCCACCGCACAGTGGTTTTACCCCCTGCTGCGCCCGGTAATTGTATCGATAAGGCGCACGGGTACCGGTTCTGGTGCGACACGGGAACAACGCCGCCAAAGGCTTGTCAGAAAAGGCTGGAACGCAAGTA
>CALMFQ010000550.1 GCA_937863215.1 uncultured Pseudomonadota bacterium | reverse complement strand
AAAGAATCTTTCATCTGCCGAGCTGTACTCAACCGACCCAAGAAATCCCTTGTATTCAAATGGATCATTCATCTTTCAGCACCCCAAGATCGTATAATTTTTGCTTCACGTCTTTGATCTGCGCAACCCACAATATTCCACCCGGATGTGGCCTGTGAATATTAATCACAACGTTTTTATCGCCTCGCCACACAAAAAATTTGTGCGACGAACCGCCAGACGGCTCGCACATATCAAAACCAACGTGATCCATCAACGTTACGAAATCATCCCAGCGAAAATCCTTCACTGGAGGCATAGTCAAAAATCGCTGCAAAAGCTTTATTTTTTTCGACACGGAATTATCCGGGTAAGTTCAACTTATGCAACTAAAATTTAGTTACAAAAGCCGAATTTTTCAATCAAAACATTATGTCCATCTAGCGCCAACACAGAGCAACCACCGCCGATGCACAGGCAACGCCACCCGCAGCGACGTGAAGTTTCAGAACCCATATCCATTGCCTGCCGTCACCCCCGATGCACAATCGCTTCATTCAAAGCGTTGATTACCTTACTCAGATACTCTTGCTGGTGAGTAGTTAATGCACTGGTTTCTCCACCGGCCGTCGTCAGCATGACATGGTAAGTTGTCTTCTGCTGATACAGGTAATATGCCGCCCCTACTGCCAGAATCGCGCCAAACCATGGGGCATTGGCATTGCCAACCGCCATCAGCAACCCAACCAACAACAGCACCACGCCGCCCAACCTGGGCGGCTTCTTTGTCATCGATTTCACCGATGTCACATTGTTCATTGCATACGTCTGCCCCGCAGTAATGAACCGCGCGTTCGTCACCTTTACATCGTCGTACTCAAAAAAAGTCTTTTCTTCCACCGTGCCCCAGTGCGGATACTGCCGCCAAACCATAAAAACAACATAGCCCAGCGATGGGCCATGTTGTATCAATTCTTGATCGTCAGATTTGTTCCGTCTTCAAAAACAATAGCCTCCGGATCAAACACCGCCTTGTACTTCCCCTCTTCGAGCTGGGCAATCGCCTTATGCTCTGACATGAACTGATTGTAATGCCGCGCCCCAGACCAGACGGCTACCTCCCCACGCTTAAGCCCATCGGTAAAGGCAAAACCAATCGCCCCCACTTCTTTGTCAAACATGTCGATAAAACGCATCATCCCCTTGACGCCCTTGATGTCTTTATCGCCATTGTTTTTCAATCCCAGTTTGATCAACTGCTCTTCTCGATAGTCCTGCTTTTCCAGCCGCATACTCAACACCGTCACCGTCACCGCATCCGTCATCGACTTCTTGATCGCGGCCTGCTCGGCGGCCAATTTCTCTTTTAACGCCTTCGCCTCGGCCTCTTTCCTGGCGTTTTCCTCAATAAAGGATTTCTGCGCATCAATTGCCTTGCCTATTGTCATACCAGGCTCAATCCCCTTACCGCCAAACACCCCGCCCACTGTTGCGCGAAAAACATAGCCGAGAAACAGCTTCTTCTCTTCCTCGCTCAGCTTTTCCACGTACGGCTTCAACTCATCCATCTTGCTGACATCCGTTGGCAACTCTCTATCTTTCGGGCTACCGCAACCAAGCAATAAAGACGCACCAATCAACGCCAGCGCCAACCCCTTACTCCGCACCATCTCCCGCCCCCGTTTCATCAAACACGCTTTCCCAACTCCCCTGCAGGCAAAAAAGCCGCTAGGGAAAAGCCCAGTACTACCCAAACAACACAGCAAAAAACTAGGACAAATCCTAGCCCCGTCGCCACTTTGCGCCATTTTCCGCCGGCGCTTACCCATCGTATCAAAAACCACACAAAAACAAATAACAGCATGCTGTTGACTTAATCATTAGCATGCTGTTTAATACCAACCAGCAACACCAAGCCCTGCCAAACAGGCTGCACCCACCGGCAAACAGGTGGCGGATTGATGACGTTGCGCGGCTGGACCGAGATGCCAGCGCCGGAATCGTAACCGGCACAGCGACATAGGCAGTAGTTCATCCACCCCAAGGCCGGCAGAGGGGCAAATCCCGGCACGTAGCGACGACCATATCCTCAAGGGACACTCCTTCGTCGGGCGCTACGCCGATGCTTGCATCGGTGAGTGGTTTTGCAAATGGCAGTCTCCCCGGCTGGCTTAAACGTTTGCGAAACGCAAAACCACTCACCGATGTTGGTGAACGCGCAGGCTGATGCGCAAGCGACCGGCCATGACCAAGGTGAACAGGGGCAGTCGATTAGGCGACGCAGCAGCGGAACCTTCCGCAAGCCGGAGATCAGCACCGGCCGCCAACATCCCGTAGCCCGCTCAACGGATAAGCAGGCTCCCGCGTGATGGGTAAATGCACGCAAAGCTGTAAACAGCCCGGCCAGACCAAGCCGAAAGGATGGGCGCTACTGGCCGCCGGATGCGGGTAACCGGCACCAACCAACCAGAAGGAGGAAGCCATGAACCACCCCATCACCATCCTGCCAAGCATGGCAGTCACAGAAGCCGCAGCGCTGGCAGCCGCCCGCAACGGCATCCTGCAGACCAACGGCAAAGCGAGCGTGATCGCCCGCACCCTGCTGCCTGGTTACACGCGGATCAGCTGCGGACTGAAGAAGGCGGCCTGAACATGAAAAAACAATCTGAACTCGATCCACTGGGCGGATTCGAGAAATCGATCGACGTGCCGACGTGGCTGGGCGTGCTGATCTTCGCTGGCGCACTGCTGATCGCATCCATCCCGGTGAAAGGCTGACATGCTGCTCCTGCCTTTCCTGATCGACAAACTCAACCAGCGCACATTCTTTGCGATCCGCAAGCTGGAGGAGCAACAGGCGCACATGCGGATGCTGTCCAATCTCGCAGCCGAACTAGGCACATCGGTGCGCGACGTGCGCCACATCAAATCGATTGATCGCAACCGTGATTACTTCGTGTTCGACATGCTGCTGCCCGCATCGTGGGATCACGCCGACATGGCACGCCTGCTGATCCGTACACTGCAGCGCTACGGTTATGAAGGCATCAAATATCACAACCGCGATTCGGACACCTTCGCTACCAGCCAAATCACCTGCCTGCACCCGGCATCGGGCAACGTGCTGGCGCTGACCCCACTGTTTACTACCAAGCGGGTGAACTGATGGCACAACTCAACCGCGCACAGCGCCGTCTACTGGAAAAGACCAAAGGCCGCCAGGCTACATACGTCGTGCACAAACTGCCGCGGCTGCTGGATGAAATGCGCGTGTTCAGCGCCATCACCACCATGCTCGACCAGCTGGCGACAGGCGAAATCGAGGTCGCCGACGGCAAGATGATCATGGTTTGCCCGGATGAAGGCGTCCTTTTCGAGGTGCGCCCAGCACTGGGTGGATGGATCACGATGTGGGAGCGCATCGGCAAGCATTACAACATTGCTGTGCAGCTCAGCTCACTCAAGTTGCTGTTCATCCTCCTGAATGACGACGACACACCGCTGCTTCCAGAGCACATCGAAGCCTGCCGTGTTGAGGTCGAACAGCAGCGCCAGATATTCCGCACCTGCGACCGGCAGACACTGCGGTCACTGGCCAACACCGAATCCATCGCACTCTATATGGAAAGCAAAGCAGCATGAAAGCCAAACTCATCGGCCTTACCGGCCCAGCCGGATGCGGCAAAAGCACGATCGCCGACATCCTATGCTGCCAG
>CALMFQ010000549.1 GCA_937863215.1 uncultured Pseudomonadota bacterium | reverse complement strand
CGTGCCACGCTGCGGGCGAGGATTTCCGAATTCGGATCGAGGCGTTTTTCCGCTGCCGCCACCTGTGCCACCTGCCGCCGGTAACGCTCGGCGTAAGCCTCGTTCTGATAGCTGGCAAGAAACTCGGCACGGTGTTCGACAATGTCGTTGAGCGTGGTTTCCAGTACCCGCTGGATGGCGCGTTGCATTTCCGGGAAGGCGATGCGCTCGACCCGCGCGCTATCGACAGCGGCGTGCCGGCCCCAGGTGAATGCCTGCTGGTTCATGGTGATGGCCGAGCCGTTGAGTTCGATCGCTTCGAGAATCGCCGCTTCCGATACCGGAATCAGCCCGAACTGCCAGGCATGGCCGAGCATGAACATATTGCTGGCAATGCTGTCGCCGAGCAGCGCGGTGGCGATGCTGGTGGCGTTGACGAAATGGATGTGCGCGTCGCCGACGGCATCGATCAGTGTCTGCTCCATCGATGCGGCCGGAAAGCGCATGTCCGGGTTGTGCAGCACTTCGCCGGTGGGCGACTGGTAGGCGTTGATCACCGCACGGGTAAAGCCCTGGCGGATTTTCGCCAGACAATCGTTGCTGGCCGCCACCACCAGATCGCCGCCGAGAATCACGTTGGCGTCGCCGGCGGCGATGCGCACCGCGTGCAGTTGCGCCTGTTTGGCGGCGAAACGCACATGGCTGGTAACCGCGCCGCCTTTCTGCGCCAGCCCGGTCTGATCGAGTACGGTCACGCCGATATTGTCGATGCGCGCCGCGACGCCGAGCACTCCGCCAATCGTGACCACGCCGGTGCCGCCGATGCCGGTCACCAGCAGGCCGTAGGGCTGGTCGATGGCCGGCAGCGTCGGTTGCGGCAACGGCGGCAGGCTGTTGAGCGAGTCGCCGGCCTTGCGGTCGCGGCGGATCTGCACATCGCCTTCCAGCGTGACCAGTGCCGGGCAGAAGCCCTTGAGGCAGGAGAAATCCTTGTTGCACGACGATTGGTCGATTTTGCGCTTGCGGCCGAACATGGTTTCGACCGGCACCACCGACAGGCAGTTGGATTTGTCGGCGCAATCGCCGCAACCTTCGCATACCAGCTCGTTGATGAACACACGCCGCGGCGGATCGATCAGCTTGCCACGCTTGCGGCGGCGGCGTTTTTCCGCCGCGCAGGTCTGATCGTGGATCAACACCGTTACGCCGGTCTCGCTGCGCAACTGTTTCTGGATTTCGTCCAGCTGGTCGCGGTGATGTACGGTTACGCCTTCAGCCAGATCGTGCACCAGATCGTATTTTTCCGGCTCGTCGCTGGTGATGACAATACGGTTGACGCCTTCAGCCGCCAGTTGTCGCGTCAGGATCGGCACCGTCAGCGTGCCGTCAACGTGCTGGCCGCCGGTCATCGCCACCGCATCGTTGTAGAGAATCTTGTAAGTGATGTTGACGTTGGCCGCCACTGCCGCCCGAATCGCCAGAATGCCGGAATGGAAATAGGTGCCGTCGCCGAGGTTGGCGAAAATGTGCGGCGTATCGCTGAACGGTGCGATGCCGATCCACGGCACGCCTTCGCCGCCCATCTGGGTGTAGGTCTTGGTGCTGGGGTAAATCCAGGTCGCCATGTAGTGGCAGCCGATGCCGGCCAGTGCCACCGAGCCATCCGGCAGCCGGGTGCCGGTGTTGTGCGGGCAGCCGGAGCAGTAATACGGTACGCGCGGAATCACTTCGCGCGGCAGCTGCAATTGCTGGTCTTTCTGCTCCAGAAACGCCAGCCGGTCGCGGATCACCAGGCTGGTGAAATAGCGGCCGATGCGGCTGGCGATCACGCGCGCGATCATCGCCGGCGTCAGCTCGCCGCAGGCCGGCAGCAGCCAGTTGCCGCCTGGCAGCACCCATTCGCCTTTTTCGTCGAACTTGCCGATCACGCGCGGGCGCACGTCTTCGCGCCAGTTGTACAGTTGTTCCTTGAGCTGGTATTCGATCACCTGGCGTTTTTCTTCCACCACCAGGATTTCTTCCAGCCCTTCGGCGAACCCATGCACGCCTTCCGGCTCCAGCGGCCAGGTCAGGCCGATCTTGAAGACGCGCAGGCCGATTTCCGAGGCCATTTTCTCGTCGATGCCGAGGTCGTCGAGCGCCTGCATCACGTCCAGATACGATTTGCCGGCGGTGATGATGCCCAGCCGCGGGGCAGGGCTGTCGATGACGATGCGGTTCAGATGGTTGGCGCGCGCATACGCCAGCACCGCGTACAGCTTGTGGTGCAGCAGCCGTTCTTCGATCGCCAGGCCGGGGTCGGGCCAGCGGATGTTGAGGCCGCCTTGCGGCATGTTGAAATCGCTCGGCAGCTTGACCTCTACCCGCACTGGATCGACTTCGACGATGGCCGACGATTCGACCGTATCCGAGACTGCCTTCAGGGTTACCCAGCAGCCGGAATAGCGGCTCATCGCCCAGCCATGGATGCCGAAATCGAGGAATTCCTGTACCCCGGCCGGATTCAGCACCGGGATCATCAGCGCATCGAACACATGATCGGTCTGGTGCGGCAGGGTAGAGGATTTGGCTGCGTGGTCGTCGCCGGCGATCAGTAGCACACCGCCATGCTGCGAACTACCGGCGGCGTTGCCGTGGCGGAACACGTCACCGCAGCGGTCGACGCCCGGCCCCTTGCCGTACCACATCGCAAACACACCATCGACTTTCGGTTTGGGGAACAGCCCGACCTGCTGCGTGCCCCATACGGCGGTGGCGGCGAGGTCTTCGTTGAGCCCGGTCTGGAATTTGACGTTGTGCAGCGACAGGTAATGTGCGGCGCGACCGAATTCCAGATCCAGCCCGCCCAGCGGCGAGCCGCGATAACCGCTGACGAAACCGGCGGTACTCAGCCCGGCCATTGCATCGCGCTGCGCCTGCAGCATCGGCAGCCGCACCAGCGCCTGGATGCCGGTGATGAACACGCGGCCGTGGTCGAGGCGGTATTTGTCGTCAAGAGAAAGGTGGTGGCTCATGATGCGTCCTCGCTTCTTGTGGAAACTCGGCTGGCCCGGCTTTTCCGGGCTTATATCAGAAAAACCTGATGCTCTTTCAATCTAGACCGCCGGGCGGCGGCGGCACAACCATTTGCTGAATGCGGGTATGGGCATGGCTGCAGACCAATACCCATGCGGTCTGCAGGCCGGCCTGCAAGCCGCGTCGGTATTGGGCTGCAGCCATGCTGTCGAGTGCGGCTTTGTCGCGCCCGGCTCAGGCCGTATAATTCCAGCCTTCGTTCGAGTCGGGTCTTGATTAGCAGATGAGTGCTTCGGTTGTGCAGCAAAGCCGCCGCCTGGTGGTGAAAGTCGGCAGCAGTCTGGTTACCAATGAGGGGCGCGGCCTCGATCACGCGGCGTTGTCGCGCTGGGCGAGCGAAATCGCCGAGCTCAACCGGATCGGCAAACAGGTGGTGCTGGTCAGCTCCGGCGCAATTGCCGAAGGCCTGCAACGTCTAGGCTGGAAAAGCCGGCCCAAAGCACTGCACGAATTGCAGGCCGCCGCCGCAGTCGGGCAGATGGGGCTGGTGCAGGCGTATGAAAGCTGTTTCCGCGAACACGGGCTGAAGACCGCGCAGATCCTGCTGACGCACGAAGACCTGGCCGACCGCACCCGTTACCTGAATGCCCGCTCGACGCTGCTGACGCTGCTGAGCCTGGGCGTGATCCCGATCATCAACGAGAACGACACCGTTACCACCGACGAAATCAAGGTCGGCGACAACGATACGCTCGGTTCGCTGGTAACCAATCTGATCGAAGCCAACACACTGATCATTCTCACCGACCAGCAGGGCCTGTATACCGCCGACCCGCGCAAGAATCCGGAGGCACAATTCGTGCACGAAGCGGTGGCCGGCACGCCGGAGCTGGAAGCCATGGCCGGTGGCGCCGGCAGCAGTGTCGGCACCGGCGGCATGATTACCAAGATCGTCGCTGCCAAACGCGCCGCCCGCAGCGGTGCGCATACCGTGATTGCCTGCGGCCGCGAGCAGGATGTGTTGCGCCGGCTGGCCAATGCCGAGCCGATCGGCACCCGGCTGATGGCGCGTACCTCGCCGCTGGCGGCGCGCAAGCAATGGCTGGCGGATCATCTGCAACTGCGCGGCAGCGTGATTCTCGATGCCGGCGCGGTAACCGCATTGCAGCAGGATGGCGTCAGCCTGCTGCCGGTGGGCGTGGCCGAGGTGCAGGGCGAATTCCTGCGCGGCGAGGTAGTCAGCTGCCGCGCACCCGACGGCCGCGAAATCGCCCGCGGCCTGATCAATTACAGCGCCGACGAGGCGCGGCGCATCATGCGTTTGCCGAGCAAGCAGATCGAAGCCGTGCTCGGTTATGTGGACGAACCGGAATTGATCCATCGCGACAATCTGGTTTTACTGTGAATTCTAGGGAAATCAATATGAAGACATTGCACTGGATGATTGCTGGCGTGACATTGCTGAGCGGGAGTGTATTTGCCGCCGGCGCCGAACCCGGGCAGTGGGAGTTCAGCGTCAAGACCGAAGTCGAAGGCATGCCGCCGTCACAGCATCCGCTAGTGCTGAAAAAATGTGTCGCTGCCAAGGATGCTGGCAATCTGCTCAAGCTGCTGCCATTGGTGCCGGGTGCCACGCCGGAAGGCTGCACTAGTGGCGAGCCGAAACAGCAGGGCGGCAAAACAGCTTACAGCTACAATTGCCCCGGCATGCCGGCAGTAGCCGCCACTGGCGAGGCCAGCATTGGCGTCAGCGCGATCAGTGGCGTGACACACGCGAAACTGGATTCGGTGACTTACAAGAAGCAACTGGAACAGCACTACAGCGGCAAGCGTGTCGGCAAGTGCGAATGATGCTGGCCGGCCCGGCCGGTTTACTTTGCCGGCCATTCTGCTTAAATGGGAATTCCATCCCGTCGATAAGGTAATGTCATGAAACTGCTGCTGAGTCTGTTGAGCCTGTTTGCCGCTGCATCTGCGTACGCCGCACCTACCCCGAACATGCAGGATGGCGAGTGGGAAATCACCACCAAGATGAAAATGACCGGTATGCCGATGCAAATGCCGCCGACCAGTGTGCGTATCTGCATCAGCAAGCAGGATATCGCCGAGGGCCGCAAGACCGTGCCGCAGCAGCAGGACGGCAAGCACAAGTGCGAAATGGTCAACCACAGCGTGTCCGGCAATACCGTCAACTACAAGATGGAGTGCAGCGGCGAGCAGAAAATGAGCATGACCGGATCGGTCACCTACGCCGGCACCAGCTATTCCGGCAAATCCACCATGGACATGGCGGGCGGCCCGCACGGCAATATGCATGTCGAGCACGAATACGCCGCCAAGCGGCTGGGCGACTGCAAGAAATAAGCGCGCCCCGCATCGCGCCCCGCCCGGCCGGACGGGGCACTACATCTGGCGGAACAGGTGAGTGTAGGCACGGCTGACGCGTAGCGTTTCCGGCCGCGACTGCAGCCGCAGCGTCAGCGTGCCGGTCAGCTCGCGCTGCGCCCCGGCGATCTCGCGCACGTTCACCAGCGTCGCGCGGTGAATCTGCCAGAACTGCTGCGGATCGAGTTGTTCCGCCAGCTCCTTGAGCGGGGTGCGGATCAGGTATTCGCCGGCGGCGGTGACAATTGCCGTGTATTTCTCGCTCGCCTGGAAATAGCAGACATCGTCCACGGCGATCAGCCGTATCTCGTTGCCGACACCGGCACGCAGCCAGCGCAGATATTCCGGCTGGGTCTGCCCCGCCATCTGGCGCAACTGCCCCAGCAACCGACTCCATTCCGGCGCCGGCGCGCGCACTGCCAGCCTTGCTTGCAGGCGCTGTACCGTCTGCGCCAGACGTTCTTCGTCAACCGGCTTGAGCAGGTAGTCCACTGCCGCTTGTTCGAAGGCGCGCAGCGCATACTGGTCGTAGGCGGTGACGAACACGCAATGACAGTTTTCCGCCTGCTGCGCCACCTGCAGCCCGGTCAGGCCGGGCATCTTGATGTCGAGAAACACGATGTCCGGCTGCCATTGGCGGATTTGCTGCAGCGCTTCCACACCGTTGCCGGCAGTGGCGACGATCTGTAGCTGCGGCCACAGTCTGGCCAAGCGCGTTTGCAGGTAATCGCGCAGATGCGGTTCGTCGTCGGCGATCAGCGCCGTGATCGGGGGCGCGCTCATGCTGCCTCGCGTTGCGGCAGGCAAATTTCCGCTACAACGCCATTCGGCGTGTTGTCCTGTAGCCGTAGCGAAGATTCGGGCCCGTACAGGGAATGCAGACGTTGGCGTACGTTGGCCAGCCCGACGCCGCTGCCGCCGGT
>CALMFQ010000548.1 GCA_937863215.1 uncultured Pseudomonadota bacterium | reverse complement strand
ACGGCATCAAGGCCGGCGTCAGCTTCACCACCGTGGCGCAGCGCGCCGATCATGGCGTCAAGGCCGACGGCAGCGGTGGCAGCGAGCTGAATTATCGTGGCGACGTCACCGTCTCGTTGCCCGGCGGTTCGCTGGGCGAGGCCGAGGGCAAGCTGTTCGCGCAAATCCGCCTCGGCCAGGGCACCGGTCTGGCTGCATCGGCCAACCGTTTCAGCCCCTTGAACGCAACGGCATTCCAGCTGGGCGGCGTCTCCCAGCCGGACGACAGCGCCGCGCTGCTGGCGCAGGCCTGGTATCAGATGAGCTTCCCGCTGTTCCGCGATGCATCGAAACAGGTAGCGAACCAGCATCTGGCGGTGACGTTCGGCAAGATCGACCCGTATCTGTTCTTCGACCAGAATGCCGCCGCCAATGACGAAACCCGCCAGTTCCTCAACAGCGTGTTCGTGCACAACGCCTTGCTCGATGCCGGCCACGACAGCGGCGTGGATGCTTATGGTTACGCGCCGGGGCTGATTCTTGCCTACAGCAACGAGGTCAACAAACCGGTCACCTATGGCTTGTCCGCCGGTGTATTTGCCGCTGCCGGCGGTGCGCAGTACCAGCGCTCGTTCAGCTCACCGTTGGTGATCGTGCAGGCGGAAACTAGGCAGAAACTGTTCGAAGGGCTCGATGGCAACTACCGCGCCTACTACTGGCGCAACGGCCAGGGCAGCGAGCTGGATCGCAGCGTGGCGCGGCATGCGGGCTGGGGAGTCAACCTCGATCAGCGCGTCGATGACGCCCTGACGCTGTTCGCCCGTGCCGGCAAGCAAACCCGTGGCCGGGTGCAGTTCGACCAGACGCTGACCGGCGGGGTCGAGATCGGCGGCTATTACTGGGGCCGCTCCGCCGACGCATTGGGCATCGCTCTCGGCAGCCAGCGCAGCAGCCGCAACTTCCGCGATGAATCGGCAACGCTGGACGCCGACGGCGACGGCCAGCCGGATTTCGGCTACCAGGCGCAAGGCTCGGAACAAGTGCTGGAGCTGTATTACCGCTATCGGGTACACAAGCAGTTCGAGCTGTCGCCGGACTTCCAGTACCTGCGTCATCCGGGCGGCAACGCCGACGGCAATGCGATAAAAGCGGTCGGACTGCGCGCGCAGGTCAGCTTCTGATTCAATCCTGCTGCAAAAAAACAAA
>CALMFQ010000547.1 GCA_937863215.1 uncultured Pseudomonadota bacterium | reverse complement strand
ATTGCCCGTGGGAAAGTAGGTCACCGCCAGACTCCTCTCTACACCGCCCTGCTGAGCAATCAGCAGGGCGTTTTTGTTTGCACTCCGCCAACACCTCATTGCTCGCCATTTTTAACCCCCATCAAGTTCAAATCTCAGGGCTGACGGGGAATGCATGCGTTTAGCTTGTTCACCTCCGTCGGCCAGTTCAAGACGAACAGCTGACAGACAACTCCCCTGACCATTCTGGAGGATGGCCGGCGTAATGTTCGTATTGTGGCTGCTCATCAAACGGATGCATCAGCAATTGGCGTAGATTCTCGATTTCGGTGTAGTCGCGTTCCTGTTCCGCTTTGCGAATGGCGATTTCGGCCATGTAGTTGCGTAACACATACTTTGGATTGGTCTGGCGCATTCTCGCGGCGCGTTCTGCCGGTGCGATGGATTCGGCCCGCAGGCGTTGCCGGTATTGCTTGCTCCAGGCAGCGAAACGTTCGCGGTCGAGGAACAGGTCACGCAACGCGTGGTTCGGCCCATCGGGATCGAAAGCGCACAGGCGGCGGAACAGCAGGGTGTAATCGACGCGATTTTCGGCCATTGCGCCAAGCAGTTCGGCGATCAAATCCATGTCGTTGGCTTCGTGCTGCAGCAGGCCGACTTTGGCACGCAACAGTTGCTCCAAGCTGTCCTCGAAAATTCCCTGATAGCGCCGTAGCGTTTCCAGTGCTGCTTCCTTGTCGATTAATGGCAACAGTGCCTGGGCCAGACAGTGCAGGTTCCACAGGCCGATTTGCGGCTGCTGGTCATAGGCATAACGGCCGCCATGATCGGAATGATTGCAGATGTGCCCGGGATCGAATGCGTCCAGAAAGCCGAACGGGCCATAATCCATCGTGAGCCCCAGAATCGACATATTGTCGCTGTTCATTACGCCATGACAGAAGCCCACTGCCTGCCACTGGGCGATCAGACGCGCGGTTCTCTCCACGGCCTGCTCCAGCAGGTAAAGGTAAGGATTGGCGGCTGCGCGGCCCTGCGGGTAATAGGTGTCGATAACGAAATCGGCCAGCATGCGCAGTAAATCGTGCTGGTTGCGGTAATAAAACACCTCGAACGAGCCAAAACGGATAAAGCTTGGTGCCATCCGCAGCACTACCGCCGCTGTTTCCGGCGTTTCGCGATAGACCGGCTCATCCGAGCCGGTGATGCTGAGCGCCCGGGTGGTGGGAATCCCCAGCCCTGCCATGGCTTCGGAACACAGATATTCACGTATCGACGAGCGCAACACCGCGCGCCCATCGCCCATGCGCGAATACGGCGTCAGGCCGGAGCCTTTCAACTGCAGCTCCCAGTGCTCTCCGTTGGCGGTACGGACTTCGCCCAGCCAGAGTGCCCGGCCATCGCCCAGTTGCGGCACGTAAACGCCGAATTGATGGCCGGAATACAAGGCGGCCAGGCTGTCCTGGCCGGGTAGCGGCAGGTTGCCGGTCAACATCTCGGCGACGTTTTCCAGTTGCGCAGCATCCGGGTGCAGATCGATAAGCGCTGCCGCAGCCGGATTGAAGCTCACCAGATACGGTGCAGGTAGCGGAGCGGCTGCTTGTCGCGTATAAAATGCCGCAGGCAGGCGGGCATAGCGGTTGGTGAAATTCAGGTTTGTCAGTGTCGG
>CALMFQ010000546.1 GCA_937863215.1 uncultured Pseudomonadota bacterium | reverse complement strand
AATATTCGGCTAAACGAGGCAGAGCATGAGCGAAGAGAAAAAAAAACCCTGGATCAATCATATGGCACTGGTAACGGTGATTCTGGCCGTGTGCGCCACGCTATCGACATTCAAGGGCGGTTCGTATTCGACCCAGAGCGTGATCAGCCAGGCGCTGGCATCGGATCAGTGGGCGTTTTTCCAGGCCAAAAGCACCAAACAGCACCTGTATGAGCTGCAGGTGGAGTCGCTGCGCCTGCAGGCACTGGCATTGCCGGCCGACAGCCCTGCAGCGGCGGCATATGACCGGAAAATCGCCGACGACGCGCAGAAGGTGGCACGCTACGAGCACGAGAAAAAGGATATCGAGGCCAAGGCTCGCCAGCTGGAAGAGCAGCGCGATCTGGCCAAGCAACATGGCAAGCCGTTCGGCATGGCGGTGATGTTCCTGCAAGTGGCGATCCTGCTGAATTCGATTGCCGGCCTGATGAAGGCGCAGAAAGTCTGGTGGGCGGCACTGCCGGTCGGGGCAACCGGGCTGGTGTTCTTTCTGAACGGTTTTTTTGCCTTTTTCTGAGAGGCCGTTCACCGATGCATCGCACAGGCGATGAAAAAAGCCCCGCCATCCGGCGGGGCAACTCGACATCGTCTGTGAGGATGAATGTACGCTGATCAGCCTTTCGGGCAGAACGTCACTTCCATGCGTTTGCCCTGGGTACAGGCGCGGAAGCCGCTTTCATCGACGCCGGACGGGTAGTCGTCGTACGGGAACGCATACAGCCCCGGACAGACGTTGTGCACCCACTTGGAGTAGTTGTTGTACGGCTGATTGCGGTAGAACAGCGAACGGTCGGTGCTGTCCGGGTTGTCGAGCATGGCGCGGTTGAGTGCGGCACACCATTTCGGATCGTTGGCGAAGGCGCCGGAGCAGGCGTACACCTCCGGCGTCTTGGCCCCGGCAGCGTGACCACAGCCGGCCTTGGTGCTGGCGCAGCGGTTGATCTCGTTGTTCAGGCGGTTGCACAGCTCGGTGCCCTGGTTTTTCGGATCGAGGCAGTAAGTGCGCGGTGCGATGCACTTGTCGCCCTGGCGCAGACCATCCGGGCAGCCGCTCAGTACCGATGCCTGTGCCACTTCACAGCTGGCCGGGCGGCAATCGGCGCCGCCGCCGACCGCGTTGACCTTGATCGGCAGACCGAGCCAATCGACGTAGGTGACGTTGTAGTTCAACACCACGCCGCTGGCTTGCGGCACGAAGGTCATCTCGGCTTTTTCCATCTCCACGCCTTGCGGGCCGCCCTTGAATGCGGTGACGCGCGCTGCGGTCCATTTCTGCGGCGCGTAATACCAGCGAGTTTCGCCGGTTTTCAGCTCGGCCCAGTCCGGCTGCAACACGCCTTCGGCGCCGGCACCGTGGACGGTGATCGGGAAGCCGCAGCCATTCTTGACGCCGATTTCGATCATGTTTGCCTGATCGGTCGGCGGATTGCTGAAATCGCCACCAGTCGAGCCGCCTCCGCTGCTGCCGCCGCCAGTACTGCCGCCACCGGAGCTACCGCCTCCGCCGGTTGTGCCGCCGCCGAAGGTGCTCAAGCCCAGCGCCCATTTCTGGTTGGCCTGATTCTGGCCGCAGCTCCACTGGATGATTGCACTGCCGTCATTGGTGCCCCAGCCAGCGACATCCAGGCATTTGTTGCTCATTTTCGGCCGGATCTGGTATTGGCCGGCGCCCATGTCGGTGAAGGCGTAGCGCTGGTTGTCGCCGCCGTGCGCATCCCACTGCAGGATTTGCGCTCCATCGGCGGTTGACCAGTTGGCTACGTCGAGTGCCTTGCCGCTGTTGGCGTTGATCAGCATGTAATGGCCATCGCGCACGCTCAGGTCGAATGCCTGCGCGCCGGTGCCGTTGCAACCCCATTGCTGCAGCAGCGCGCCGTTGGCGGTGCTGGCGCCGGGGATGTCGAGGCAGCGGCCGCTGTGCACCGATTTGATCGAATAGCGGCCAACCGGCACCGCTACGCCGTTGACGCTTTTCGGCACGAAGCGATAACGCTGCGCCGCGCCGCCGTTACAGCTCCATTGCTGGATATTGGTACCATCGGCGGTGTTGCCCCAGGCCACGTCCATGCATTTGCCGCTGGTCTGGTTGATGACGCTGAATTCGTTGCCGTTGACACGTTTGATCGAGAAGCGCTGCGCGCCGCTGCCGTTGTCGCTCCACTGCTGGATATTGGCGCCGTCGTTGCTGGCGTTGCCGGCGACGTCGATCGCCTTGCCGCTGTTGACGTTGGTCATTTTGTACCAGCCGTTGCCAACGTCGGTAACGTCGAATGCCTGGGCGTTGTTGCCATTGCAGCTGACCTGGGCGATGTTGGCGCCGTCGGCGGTCGAGGCCCAGGCGACATCGACACATTTGTCGCTGTTGACCGGGTGGATGGTGTAGCGGCCGTTGGGCAGATCGCCGGCATAAGTCTGGCCGCCGAACAGCGCACCCACGGCCAGTGCCGCGAGTGAAAGACGGATACGGTTGTTCATGTCGTTTTCTCCTCGTTATTGTTTGCGGAACACTCGCACCCAGTCGATTTCCATCCGCTGCGGGAAGCTGGTCGCGCCATCCGGGTTGCCTGGCCAATTGCCGCCGACGGCGACGTTCAATACCCAGTGGAAGCGCTGGTTGAACGGTGCCGGATAGCCACCGTTGGGCGTCCACCAGTTGCTGTAGCGGGCGTACTGATTGCCATCGACGTACATGCGGATTTCCGCCGGGTCCCATTCCATGGCGTAGATGTGGAAGTTGTCGGCAACGCTGCTGGATGGCGTGAAGCCGGCCGTCTGATGCTGGTTGTTGGGCCAGGCCGGGCCGTAGTGGATCGAACCGTAGACAGCGTTGCCACCGGCCGCGCCAGTGTTGACCGCTTCCATGATGTCGATCTCGCCGCTCATCGGCCAGCTGCCGTATACCCAGTCGGTCGGCAGCATCCAGATTGCCGGCCACATGCCCTGGCCACGCGGCAATTTGGCGCGCGCTTCGAAGCGGCCGTACAGCCAGTCGCCCTTGCCGTTGCTGTTGAGCCGCGCCGAGGTGTAGTCGCGACAGCCGTCGGTGCTGCAATAGCGTTCGCGATTGGCCTGGATCACCAGCTTGCCGTTCTGCACAAAGGCGTTCTGCGCCCGGTCGGTGTAGTACTGCAGCTCGTTGTTGCCGCCACCGCCGCCGTTGACTTCGAAATTCCACTTGTTGCGGTCGATGCTGCTACCGTCGAATTCGTCGGCCCAAACCTGCACCCAGCCAGTCGGCGGCGGTGGGGGCGGTGTGGTCGGTGTGCTGCTGCTACCCCAGCTGCTCGGGGTGAAGATCCATTTCTGATTGGCCTGATTGCCGCCGCAGGCCCATTGCTGCACATTGCCGCCGGCTGCGGTACTCCAGCCATCGACGTCCATGCATTTGTCGCTGTGGCGGAAATGCACTTCGTATTGAGCGCTGCCGCGGTCCACCAGCGTGAAGCGCTGGTTGTTGCCGCCCCACCACGGCCACTGCAGCACATTGGCGCCGTTGGCGCTGGACTGATTGGCAACGTCGAGCGATTTGCCGCTGTTGGCGTTGAGTACGTGGTAATTGCCAGCGTCGGCGCTCAGGTCGAATGCCTGCGCACCGCTGCCGTTGCAGCTCCATTGCTGGATATTGGCGTTGTCGGCGGTGCTGGCGCCGGCCACGTCGAGGCACATGCCGCTGTGCACCGATTTCAGCGTGTAGCGACCGACCGGCAGCGTCACGCCGGCCATGCCGACCGGCACGAAACGGTAACGTTGCGCGCTGCCGCCATTGCAGCTCCATTGCTGGATGTTGGCGCCATCGGCGCTACTGCCACCGGCGACATCGACACATTTACCGCTGGTCTTGTTGGTCAACACAAATTCAATGCCGTTGACACGTTTGGCGGAGAAGCGCTGCGCGCCGCTACCGTTGTCGCTCCACTGCTGGATATTGGCGCCATCGTTGCTAGAATTGGCGGCGACATCCATCACCTTGCCGCTGTTGACGTTGGTCAGCTTGTACCAGCCGCTGCCGGTATCGACCACGTCGAACACCTGGGCGTTGTTGCCGTTGCAGGCCACCTGCGCGATGTTGGCACCATCGGCGGTCGAGGCCCAGGCGACATCGACACATTTGCCGCTGTTGACCGGGTTGATGGTGTAGCGGCCGTTGGGCAGATCGCCGGCGCTGGCATGCTGCGCCAGCAGTGCACCGGCGGCCAGCGCCAGCAGGGTAAGCGGGGTATTCGGTTTCACAACAGACTCTCCTCAGGATTCTGCTCCGCCTTCTGTAGGTCGCGGATTGCAGTTGAACAAACATATTTTCCAAAGCCATATGGCTGGCCTGCAAGCCGCTCTGGTACTGGTCTGCAGACCAGTACCGATGCGCCTTGCAGAGCCGTGCGGTTTACCGGCGCAACGCCGGCAGCGGCGTTGTGCCGGCTCGCCGCGTCAACTCAGTTGCAACTGGTCGAATTGGTGGCCTGCCACAGCGTGGGCGCTGCCACTGGATTCCAGCCGGTGCCGGCATAAGCGGTGTGGCTTACCAACGCCTTGTATTGCTTGCCCTGATAGCTGACCACCGTGCCGGCGTTGTAGGTCTTGCCTTCCGCCCACAGCTGACAGGCCGATGGCGGCGGTGTTGGAGTCGGCGTGGGCGTTGGCGTTGGCGTGGTCAGCGCTTCGAAACGGAAACGCTGGTTGCCGCCACTGCCGCAGGCCCATTGCTGGATATTGGCGCTGTCGGCGCTGGATACGCCGGCCACATCGACACACTTGCCGCTGGTCTGGTTGACGATCTGGAATTCGACGCCGTTGACCTTGCGGATCGCAAAACGCTGCGCGCCGCTGCCGTTGTCGGCCCACTGGTGGATGTTGGCGCCGTCGTTGGTGGCGTTGGCGGCAACGTCCATCGCCTTGCCGCTGTTGACGTTTTTCAGCCGATACCAGCCGCTGCCCATGTTCACCACATCGAACGCCTGCGCGTTGGTGCCGTTGCAGCTGTATTGCTGGATATTCACCCCATCGGCAGTGCCGGCGCCGGCCACATCGATACATTTGCCGCTATGTACCGCCACCATGCGGTAGCGGCCGTTGGCCAGATCGGCCGGCGTCGGAGTCGGGGTGCTGCTCTTGGCGCTGGCAAAAACCCTGTAGTACTGGTAGTCGGAACTGTTGTGCTGGCTGAAGCGGTTGTAATCGCCCGAGCCGGCCTGATCGCGCTGCAAGGCCCAGTAGGACAGCAGGCCGATGCCTTTCTGCCTGGCGAAATCGGCCACCGCCTGCGCGTGTTGCGGCGTAAACGCGGTGGCATCGTCGTTTTTGCCGATCATCGGCGTGATACCGATCATCGCCCACAGTTGCGCATCGCTGCGACCCGGATACAGGCTCTTCAGTTGCTGGAAAGTGCCGTTGGCCGAGCCGATGGCAACGCTGCCCATATTGGTGCCGGCGGCCATGCCGTAATCCATGGTCATGATGTTCACCAGCGAGATATTCACCCCGGCCTGGATCGCCGTGCGCAGCAGGTTGACCGCGCTACCTGGCAAGCCGCCTTGTTCCACCGGCAGCGTGAACGACAGGTACAGGCCCGGATAGATCTGCTGCAGGCGACGGATCACATTATTGCGATTACCGTTGAGCCAGCTTTGTTCCAGTTGCGAGCCTTCGATATCGAAGTCGATGGCGCGAATGCCGTGCGAGTCGATGGCCTTGCGCAGCAGGTTGACCATATCGTTTTCCGAGCAGGCCGCCTCCAGATAGGTGCCGGCCGCGCCGCCGAACGACAGGATCAGCTTGCCGCCGTTGTTGATGAAGTTCTGCACATCGTTGCCGGCATAGCCGAGAATCGATTCCATGCCGCCGCCCAAGCTGCAGCCGCCGCCGGATACGCCAAAGGCAATCGTCGCGGCGCTCACACCACCGTTGTTCTTCGCCGTCATCAGCCAGTTGGCCTTGTATTCGCCGCTGCCAAAGCCCCAGCCGTAAAAGTAGGGCGCCACTTCGGTGGCATGGGCGAGCGAGCCGCCGAGCAGCAATGCCAGCGTGCCGAGCCGGATAGGGGTGAATGTCTTGTTCATGTCGTTTCTCCTGCAAAACAACCGTGGCAGCTTGCTGACCAACGGATTTTTCGGTGCCGCAAGCGTCACGAACGTGGCGCGGCAATGCTGAGAGGATTCTGACTGTCTTATGAAGAATGATGAATACGTAAAATCATGTATATGGCGCATGCGCAATATCATGCATGTTGCTGATACGAAATGATTTTGTTTACGTAAAGGTAAAGTGGCAGGTGCCCGATGCCGCCCGGAGCCACAACAAAAAATGCGCACCACGGCTGCAGTGCGCATCGGTACTGGCTTGCAGGCAAGGCTGCAGACCGCGTCGCTATTGGTCTGCAGCCTGGCTGCCCTGTCAGCGGGCCAGGAAGCGGTAACGCTGGTTGGCGCCGCCGTGGCAGCTCCACTGGATGATGTCGCCGCCATCGGCAGTCGACCAGCCGGCCACATCGGCGCATTTGCCGCTATTCATGTTGACGATGGTGTATTCGCCGTTGCCGGCGTCGCGCACGGCAAAGCGCTGCGCGCCGGAACCGTTGTCGCCCCACTGGCGGATGTCGGCGCCGTCGGCGGTCGAGCCGTTGGCCACGTCCATCGCCCGGCCGCTGTTGACGTTGGTGAAGCGGAACCAGCCGCCGCCCATGTCCGCCACATTGAACAGCTGTGCCGCGTTACCGCTGCAGTTGGCCTGCTGGATGTTGGCGCCGTCGGCGGTCGCGGCCCAGGCGACATCGACGCACTTACCGCTGTTGACGTTCTGGATCTGGTAACGGCCGTTGCCGAAGCCGGCTCTCTGGACCGTGTTGGTGGCCCAGATCGCAGCGTGGTCGGCGCGGTAGATCACCACGTTGCCGTCATCCTGTACCGCCAGCGTTGCACCCGGATTGCCAAAGGTGCCGGATGCCCATAGCGGCTGGTTCGAGCCGTTGTACACCACCAGATTGCCGTCGCCCTGCATGACTGCCTTGCCGACACCGCGACCATAGGTGCCGGATGCCCACAGTGCGCCGTTGCTGCCGTACAGCACCAGATTGCCGTCGGTCTGGTAAATGAAGTTGTAACGACCGTTGGGCGAAGTGATGCCCTGGCCCGGATTCAGCACCGGCCCGCCACCGCCGCCGCCGCTGACCTTGGTCGGGCGATAACCGGCAATGATGTTGCGCACATCGTTCATCGAGCGGCTGGTGTCGGCCCAGTCGCTGGCACCGCAGGCCTGACCGGAGCAGCCGCCGATGCGCGGGTTGGAGTACTTCAGGTAATGCGTGCCGGCATACGACATGATGTCGCCGTAGTTGCCGGGCACGATGTAGCCGTAGCTGTAGTTGTACGCACCGCCGACCGCATTGTTGTCGGCGGCGTGGTCGTGCATGTTGCCGAGGTTGTGGCCCAGCTCGTGGCCCATTACCAGCGTCGGGCAGCTGTCGTCGATCACCGAATAGCCGTAATCGGCACTGTAGCTGTTGTTGCGGCCGATGCTGATGTAACCGATGCCGCACGAACCGACACCGACAGTCGGCTTGTGCACGAACTGCACCAGATCCGCGCCATATTGGTCGCGTGCCGCGCGAACACCGGAGAATGCGCCGGAACCGGCCTGCAGCGCGCTCAACAGCGAGCCCTGGCTGACGTTGTCGTCCTGGTTGACCTGCATGGTATTCACCAGCCGCAGGTTGATCTGCACCTGGCTGTCGATCATGGCCTGATTGGTGACCGCCACCAGATTGTCGAGACGCGCCTTGACCGCGCCGGTACCGCCGAGCCGGTTGACCATGCCCGGACTGTACACCAGCATCAGGTCGATGGAGGTATCGCCAGCCGCTGCCGCAACGGTCGGGGTGAAGGTCGAGCTGCCAGTGGCACTGGCGGCTTTCATCGCGCTCGCCGGCGGGATGCGTGGGCGCATGTGTTCCGGATAGCTGATGCCGGATTTCTGTACGTCCACCAGCCACTGGTTGCCGCCGCTGGATTCAAGGCGGATTTCGCCACTGGGCAGATTGATGGTGCCGTAGGCGTTGCCATCCGGGCCGGCGGTCAGCACCACGCGGCTGTCGGTACCCTGATCGCGGATATAACCGACGAAAGTGTAGTTGCCGTTGTCACTGGTTGCGGCGCGGTCATGCACCACCGACAGCTTGCGGCCATCCGGCAGATTCAGCGCTACTTCGCTGTTGAGCGGCACGTTTTTCAGTTGCTCGACATTGAACGATACCGGCCAGCTGGCCTTGGCCGGTGCTTCGCCCGGATAACTGCGCTGCGCCCTGGCATCGCTCGCCAGCGGCTGGAATACCTGGGCCACGGTTGCCTGCTGTTGCTCCGGCTGATAGTCGTTGCCGAAACGGGTAACGAAACTTTCGCCATTGGCATGGCCGAGCACCAGCTTGTGCTGCTTCAGCATGATGCTGCCGGATACCGCGCCGTGATCGATTTTCAGCGACACGCGCTGCTGCAGGTCGCCATCCAGATGCGCTTCCCAGTAGCTGATGCCGTTCACTTCAGCCGTCGCATGCTCAAAAACCAGCGGCAGACTGCCGAGCTCGCCCAGCTTCAGCTGCAGCGATTGATTCGGCTGCAGCCGTTGCAGCTGCACCACATCGAGCTGAATCGCGCTGGTCTGGCCGATGACCAGCGGCGCCAGCTGGATAGCCGCAGGCTGAACCGGCGCGGCAGCGGGGCTGTTATGCGGCTTGATGCCATGCGCGGCCACACTACCGGCAAATCCGGCCAACGTGCCGGCTACCAACACCGCCAGCGCTTTTTTCGGGAAGTACATGATGATTTCTCCGTCTCTGGTTGAACCGATTCCGGTTTATAGGTCTGCGGCCACGGCGTACCTGCGCCTTTGCGCCGCGACTGCATGCCGCACGGATCGCCTGTGGCCTTGTGCCGCAATACATTCTGCGGCGAAGCGACCGATATGATGAATAGGTAAAGTTATGTACGCGATCCGCCCGCATCTGTCATGCAAGGCCCGGCCACGCACACCGGAACGGGCGCCGAAAGGCGAGAAGAGGAGAGGGAGAGATTCAGTGTGGCCGCAAAGGAAGGTACAGGCCGGCGCGTTCGGCCAGCAGATCGTGCCGGCCACCGACCGGCACGCACGGCGTGCCATGGAAAATGACGACCCGGATGCCGCAGAGCACCGGCAGATGCGCAACCTGAATGGTGTCGATGCAGTAAATAAATGCGTGCGCGGCAGACCCAGCCAATAGTGGCGACGCCTTGCGCGGCATGCCCTGCGATTGATACTTTTCCATGTCGGTTCCCGTGGCACGGTTGCTGGCGACGTACATCGGGTGCACGCCTGTTCATGTTGCCGATACTATCCTTATGGCATAAACAGGTATATACATGGAATTACGTATCCAGGCTGCGCCGGAACGCAATACCCGCATGGCAGCCGTCAGCGGCTGCGCGACAGCAGCGATACGGCCTGCGGCGTAGTGCGCAGATTCAGCTTGCCGAGAATGCGATTGCGGTGGACATCGACGGTTGCCGGGCTGATGCCGAGCTGACGCGCAATCTCTTTCGAGCTGAGGCCGTTCGCCAATTGATCGAGAATCTGCCGCTCACGCGGCGTCAGCGTTGCCAGCAGTGCCGCCTCATCGCTTGCCTGGCCGGCATCGCAAGCCTGTTGCAGCGCCAGGCGCAGCGTGCCGATCAACTCGGCTTCATCGACCGGCTTTTCGATGAAATCGACCGCACCCTGCTTCATTGCCTGCACTGCGGTGCTGACATCGCCAAAACTGCTGACCACAATCACCGGCATCGTTGGCGCCTGCATGCGCACTGCGGCGAGAATCTCCAGCCCGCCCATATCCGGCAGACACAGATCCAGCAGCAGCGCGGCATTTTCCGGCTGCCACCGACTGGCAAGAAAGCTGCCGCCGGTGATAAAGCATTCCGTAACGAAATCGTGCGCCTGCAGCATGAAGGCATAAGCCTCGCTCAGCAGCTGGTTGTCCTCGACAACATAAATGCGGTGAGTGGTGCGGTTGGGCATGATCCGACCAAGGCAATGGAACAAGGATATGTTTCCGTATGCGCATTATAGTTAAGCCATGCATTTTCCACTGCCGGCATCGCCTTTCCCGCTCCGCATTCCGTCGCGCCTCTGGCTTGCCTGGCTGGCGTTGAGCCTGTGCCTGTGCGGGACACTGAGGGCAGGGGAGATCGATGTTGCCGCAGCCGGCGACAGGCTGCCGCTCGATACGCTGATTGAATATCTGCCAGACCCGGATGCCGGCATGACGCTGTCGCAGGTGCAGGCATTACCTGCATCGCACTGGCAGCTGCATTTGCGCGGCATTCCGAATTTCGGCTTCACCAGCTCTGCCTACTGGTTCCGCTTCCGCCTGTATAACCATTCGCCACAACCGCTGGAGCGCTTGCTGGAAATCGATTACCCGATTCTTGACCGCGTCTCGGTATATCAGATCAGCGCCGGGCATTTGCAGCAGCAGTGGCTACTGGGTGACAAGCTCCCGTTCGAGCAGCGGGTTTTCAGTCACCGCAATTTCGTGGTGCCGTTCAGCCTGCCAGCCGAAGGCCGCTGTGAAATCTGGATTCGGGTGCGTACCACCAGTTCGATGCAGGTACCGATGACACTGCGCACATCGTCGTCGATGGCGCAGAAAGATCAGCAGGAAAGCCTGCTGTTCGGCCTCTATGGCGGCGTTGCAATGGCCATGCTGGCGTATAACCTGGTACTGTTCCTCGGCGGCGGGCGCGATCGCAGCTACCTGTACTATCTGTTCTGGATCGCCAGCCTCACGACCTTTCTCGCCACACTCAACGGCCTGACTTTCCAGTACCTGTGGCCGCATTCCACCTGGTGGAACGATCAGGTGCTGATCGTCACCATGTGCTGCCTGGGAGGCAGCGCCAGCCTGTTCATGCTGGAATTCCTGGGCATTGGCGACCGCCTGCCGACGCTGTCGCGGGCAGTGCGCTGGCTGGTATGGTGCACGCTACTGCTCGGGCTGGCAGCACTGGTGCTGCCATACGAGTTGCTGGTTCGCCCGACCATGCTGGTCCTGCTGACACTGACCGTACTGATCGGCATTGTCAGCGTGCTGCGCCTGCGCGCCGGATTCAAGCCGGCGCGCTTTTTCGCGCTGGCATTCTGTCTGGTACTGACCGGCGGCGCGATGCTCAACTTCAACAAATTCGGCCTGATTCCGCGCAACTGGCTTACCGAATACATGACTCCGATCGGCTCGATGGTGGAAATGATCCTGTTTTCGCTGGCACTGGCCGATCGATTCAACAACGAGCGACGTGAACGCGAACGCGCCCAGCGGCAGGTGGTACGCTCCCAGGCCAATGTATTGCGCCTGCAGCAAGAAACCAACGAAGAACTGGAGCGGCGCGTAGCCGAGCGCACCAATGAACTGGCGTCGGCCAACCGCCTGCTGCGCCAGTACCTGGAACGGATTTCGCGACTGCAGGTCACCTCCGAACTGGGGCCGAGCCTGGTGCACGAAATGAAACAGCCACTGGCAGCAATCCGCACCTTTGCCCAAGGCACCTTGACCCTGATGGACAAGCAGCGGCTCCAGGCACCGCAAGTCAGCTACGGCCTGAACCGGATTCTGGCCACCATCGACGAAGCACTGGAGCTGATGGCCCGCTTGCGCGCCTTTATCGCTCGCGACGCAAGCCAACGCGAGCAGATCGACCTCAACGACTGCGTCCAAGAAGCCGTGCGCTGGATAAGGCCAATGTGCAGCTCCGGATCGGTGGTAGTAAACATGACCCTGAATCCGCAATCGCCTCGAATTGAAGCCGACCCGGTATTACTGCGCCAGGTGGTCCTGAATCTGCTGCGAAACGCACTGGAATCAATCAGCCACGCAGGCAGTACCATACGACATATCGATGTAGAAACTTTCAGCGATCACACCACCTGCGGATGCCGCATCCGCGACAGCGGCCCCGGAATCGACGCCACAATGCGCCAACACCTGTTCGAACCGCTTTTTTCCACCAAGGATGGCGGAATGGGCCTCGGCTTGAAAATGTCGCAATCGATCCTGGAAGAATTCGGTGGCCAGTTGCAAATCGAAACACCGCAAACCGGAGCCAGTATTGCGTTTGTCTTTCCGCACGGAAAACCGGGACCACAAACAGACTCCTAAGCCGACAGATTTAGTCGAGACAGACTTGGATTACTCAGCTGGTAACACCAAATAAGGGATTCATCAGCGATGTGTCCTTCTATTTCTACTTTAGCGAACAATTGAAACAGGTCATCCAGCAGGAATTTGATTCATTTGAAATCGCACTGCCGTCAGGTGAAAAAATGGACCGTGCCATGCTTCGTCAATTGATCCAGGAAATTGACCTGCAGATTGCGGCACTTCAGGCGCAATATAGCCAATTGGCGAGCAAAATCTGCCAACTGGGCGGCACTGTGAAAGTCAGCGTATGAGCGCGCCGATTGTCAGCCTCTCCCTTCCGAAATCGACCGCCCCCACCACATTCCGCATTCTGCCGGCCGGCATGTTTCGTGCCACAGAT
>CALMFQ010000545.1 GCA_937863215.1 uncultured Pseudomonadota bacterium | reverse complement strand
TGCAACAGAAAATAGAAATGCCGGCGCAAATCGAAATACGGCGTCGCAATCTCGACCAGTGAGCCGCGCCGGAACGCTTCGCGCAATGCCAAGCGCGAAATGCAGCCAATACCGAGACCGGACTCCACGGCTCGTTTGATCGCTTCGGTATGCTCAAGTTCGAGCCGCACATTCAATTGCGACAGGCGCCCGGTGACAGCGCGATCGAACAGCGCACGCGTCCCCGACCCCGGCTCGCGCAATATCCACGCCTCGCGTGCCAGATCTTCCAGGCCGACTTCGGCGCAGCACGCCAGACGATGGTCAGGAGCGCAGAACACCACCATTTCATCGTCACACCACGGCAAAGTCTGGATTTCCGGATCGAAACACTCACCCTCGATCAAACCGACGTCGATATCGAAGCGACGCATACCGTCGATGATCTGCGAGGTGTTCGCCACCTTGAGCTGGATGCGCGATTGCGCATATATCTGCATGTATTCGCTGATCAGCCGCGCGGCCAGATAATTGCCGATCGTCAGCGTTGCGCCGATGCGGAAATTGCCGGTAGCCTCGCCGCTGCGGGCGTACTGCTCCAGTTCTTCCGCCTGTGCCAGCAGGTTGATCGCGCGCGGCAGCAATTGCTTGCCGGTCTCATTGAGCTGCAGGCGCTTGCCGATACGGTCGAACAACGGCCGGCCGATATGGTGCTCCAGCTCTGCCAGCGCAGTGCTAACTGCCGATTGCGAAAGGGAAAGCGCCTTGGCCGCTTGCGATACATTGCTGTCCTGCGCTGCGGCGACAAAAGCCTGCAATTGCTTGAGGGTGAAACGCATCTATATCTATTATTTGGATAACCCTTATCAAGATTATGCCATTTTCAGATATAAGGCATTAATTTATAATGCCGTTCTTCTTTCAGAGGCATTGGCAGGCAGGTGCAATCATGACGACCCCGTCGAGCAAGTTTTATATCGAAAAAGTAACCAGCGTTCATCACTGGAACGACACATTGTTCAGCTTCAAAACCACCCGCGACCCGGGGCTGCGTTTTGAAAACGGCCAGTTCGTGATGATCGGCCTGGAAGTCAACGGTCGCCCGCTGGTTCGCGCCTACAGTATTGCCAGCGCCAATTACGAAGAAGAACTGGAATTCTTCAGCATCAAGGTGCAGAACGGCCCGCTGACGTCGCGTCTGCAACACCTCAAGGTTGGCGATGATCTGATGGTCAGCCGCAAACCGACCGGCACGCTGGTTCTGTCCGATCTGAAACCGGGCAGGAACCTGTACCTGTTCGGCACCGGCACCGGCCTGGCGCCGTTCATGAGCCTGATCAAGGATCCGGACGCCTACGAGCGCTTCGAAAAAGTCATCCTGTTCCATGGCGTGCGTACCGTCAGTGAAGTGGCATACCACGAATTCATTCAGGATCACCTGCCGAAAGACGAATTCCTTGGCGAACACGTGCAAGGCAAGCTGATCTACTACCCAACCGTCACCCGCGAACCATTCCGCAATCAGGGGCGCCTGACCGACCTGATCGAATCCGGCAAGCTGTTCAGCGATATCGGCCTGCCGCCGCTGAACCCGGAAACCGACCGCGCCATGTTGTGCGGTAGCCCGTCGATGCTGAAAGACACTTGCGCACTGCTGGATGCGCGCGGCTTCAAGGTATCGCCGCGCATCGGCGAGCCGGGCGATTATGTGATCGAGCGTGCGTTCGTCGAGCAATAAGCCCGATTCACCCGAGCCGAACCAAGGCCCGCAAGGGCCTTTTTTGCATCCGGCAGACCCCGGCCCGATGTCGGCCTGCCTGCATGCCCCCTCCATCCACACCGCATTGCTCACTGCAGCCAGCCTGTTGCCATTGCCGGCTGACGCCGCCCATGGCGGTGCCGGGTAAAGTGTAATAAATCGTTGCTCCCGCCAATTGCCGCAACAACAGCCTGCTACAATCGCAGGCTGTATTTTTATCCGATTGTCATTCGCGAAGGCACGCATGGACCTGTTGATACTATTGAAAGCGCTGATTCTCGGCGTAGTCGAGGGACTGACCGAATTTCTCCCGATTTCCAGCACCGGCCACCTGATCCTGGCCGGTCAACTGCTCAATTTCAACGATGAAAAAGGCAAGGTTTTCGAGGTGGTAATCCAGCTCGCGGCCATCCTCGCCGTCTGCTGGGAATATCGCGCCAAGATCGGCGACGTGATCGGTGGCCTGGGCACGCGCCCCGATGCACGACGCTTCACGCTCAACCTGATGGTTGCATTCATGCCGGCAGCGGTAATCGGCCTGCTGTTTGCGAAAATGATCAAGGCCTATCTGTTCAACGCCGTCTCGGTGGCAATCGCGTTTATCGTCGGCGGCCTGATCATCATGTGGGTCGAACGACGCCACAAACCGGTGCTGATCAACCAGGTCGAAAGCATGACCTGGAAAGATGCGGTGAAAGTCGGCTTTGCCCAGTGCCTGGCACTGATTCCCGGCACTTCGCGCTCCGGCGCCACCATCATCGGCGGCATGCTGTTCGGCCTGTCGCGCAAAACGGCAACCGAATTCTCGTTCTTCCTCGCCATCCCTACCATGTTCGCCGCCACCGCGCACGAATTCCTCAAATACCGGCAACTGTTCAGCGCACACGACATCCCGATGCTGGCGGTCGGCTCGGTAGTCTCGTTCATCAGCGCATTCATTGCCGTACGCGCCCTGCTGCGCTTTGTTGCCAGCCACAACTTCATGGCCTTTGCCTGGTACCGCATCATTTTCGGCGTGATCGTACTGCTGACCTACTACTTCGGCTGGATACACTGGGCCGCCGATTGAGACATAGCCGCACTGCACTGTACCCAGCGTGACCGGCTCACAGCGGAACTTCAGCCGCAGGTGAGCCCCCATGTCGGATGCCCGCCAAAAAAGAAAAAGCCTCTGCAATGCAGAGGCTTTTTAATCGGCAGCAAGCGTTTTTTGTTGGATTGGCCTGATTGAAGTTTTTTTCTGGCCCTGTACGTCAATTACGGGACGACGATCACCGGCGCAACCCCCACAGCGGAATGCACCCCCATAAACAACCGTCACCTCCCTGCTTTTTTCGTGTTATGCCGCAATCATCGACAGTTGTAACTCAAATTTAATCCATATTACAAAGAAAGCAAGCTGAGTTATTGTTTTTTATGGCAATGCCTTTTTTGCTACGCATCAATACAGTACGGTTTCCGCCAGCCCCCTGCCCCGGCGAGTGTCGCCAATCCAGCTGCCAGAGCGATTCGACGACAAATTTGCGCAATATTGTTGACACACCCCAAGCCTGCTTGTATTATCTCGTTTCTCTGACGCGGGATGGAGCAGTCTGGCAGCTCGTCGGGCTCATAACCCGAAGGTCGCAGGTTCAAATCCTGCTCCCGCAACCAAGGATTTCAAGGGCTTACATACAATCGTGTGTAAGCCCTTTTGGTTTTCTGGTGTCCGTGTAGGCACTGTGTAGGTTTTTCCGGCACTTTTACGCAGCGTGTAGGAAACGTGTAGGCAGCACCAGCGTATGCCATCGCTCAAATCTTGATGTGGCCATTGGGATGGCAAGGCTGTTGGCGCATCGCAACGTGGGGCAATTACCCACAAGAAGGAACAAGGGATGCGTTGCCAGCCTCAAATACGTACCCGGTGCGAAGAATGCCAAGGAATTACTTCCTTCCGTCCTTCTCAACGCGCGAAACGACACCGGGTCACACCGACTATGGGGGAAATATCGGACATACGCTATCGTCCTGCCCCGCTACCGCGCCCGTGCTTTGGTACAAAAGCAAATTCCCAGCATTGCTGGCAAACGCCTCCAGGCTCCAATTGCCTGGTACAGCGTTCGCCA
>CALMFQ010000544.1 GCA_937863215.1 uncultured Pseudomonadota bacterium | reverse complement strand
TACAGCTCGCGCCGGTCGAGCTTGGCAATCAGCAGCCAGTCGGAGCCCGGCACCGCGCGCACCACGCCGAAAACCGGCACATTGCGGTAGTCGTGTCCGCTGATCAACTGGCCCTGCCGCGCCGCGCCGAGCAGTATCTGCGATGCCAGCAATTGCCGGTTCTGCAACGGCATGCGCAACTGCTGCACGCTGCCGGGCGCATGGCGCAGCGGGTTGAGGAACTGCACCTGGGCGGCATCGCGGCGAAACAGCAGGGTTTCGCCGCTTTCGGTCGGCTCCGACCAACTGTTGAGCATCGGGAACAGGCGCTTGTCCGGATCGACCCGCAGCACCAGCACCGGCCCGGTATCGCCTGCCAGCGGTGCGAGAAAGTCCAGCACCAGCCTGCCGTTCCGGTCGCGATACGGGCCGATCAGCGCAACCCCGGCCCCTGCCGGCGCCTGCATTGCCGCCGCGCGTAGCTGCGGCTGCGGTGCAGCGGCGGTACCGCTGCTGCTCCACAGCAGCAGCCCGCTGCGCTCAAGCAGCAGGATATCGCTCAGCTCGCGCTGGCGCCGGTATTCGGCCAGCCCTTCAAACAACCGGGCACGGCTGGCGCTGTCGCCGCCCTGCCATTGCGCAAAGCGCTCCACCACCAGCCGGCTGGTGGCCAGCACCCGCGCATCGCTGTCGCGCTCGCGCAGCCAGTCGGCAATCTGGCGCGTGGTCAGGTCGGCAATCGCCAGCAGGCGCGAGCCCTCCTTGGCACGCTGCTGCTGCAGCGTATATCCGGCCGCGCCGGCACACACCAGCGTAATCGCCGCGGTCAGGAACCACAACGGACGCATCGACTGGCGCCGCTGCGGCAATGGCAGCGTCGGCGTAACCACTACACGGCGCAGCAGGCCATACAACAGCAACGACGTCAGCAATACAAACAGCCAGCCCTTGAGCATGCTGACCAGTGTCATCTGCGCCGGATCGCGCAACAGCAATTGCACTGCCCGGTCGGATAACAGAATCCACAGCGCGGCAAATGCGGCGTAAATCAGCACCACACCGAGAATGGCACCGG